>CAZEKO010000135.1:0-5673 GCA_964512775.1 uncultured Bacteroides sp.
ATGAATATAGTCCACATCATACCAGGTTCGGGAGGAAGTTTTTACTGCGGGAATTGTCTGCGTGATAGTAAATACGTGGATGCAATTCGTAAACTTGGACATCAGGTTATTAAAGTTCCTATGTATCTTCCGCTTTTTGCTGATGAACACGACATAAAGGATATACCTGTTTTTTATGGCGCGGTCAGTATTTATCTTAAACAGCTTTATCCAATTTTCAGAAGAGCGCCTCAATGGTTTGACAAAATCCTGAACTCCGGGCCGGCATTAAAGCTGGCTGCAGGTATGGCTGGCTCAACTCGTGCTAAAGGATTAGAAGAAATGACTGTTTCGATGCTTTTAGGAGAGGAGGGGAAACAGAGTGAAGAACTCGAACGTATGGTTGACTGGATTGCTATAAATTGTAAACCTGAAGTCATCCACCTTTCAAATGCTCTGCTTCTTGGCCTTGCACACAGACTTAAAGAAAGAATGAATGTACCTATAATTTGTTCTCTTCAGGATGAAGATGTCTGGGTGGATGTCATGAAACAAAAAGCCAGGGATGAAGTTTGGGAATTGATGCATGAAAAGTCCCGTTATGTAGATGCATTTGTCGCAGTCAGCAATTATTATGCTTCAGTAATGAAGGAGAAAATGAGAATCCCTCCTGAAAAAATTGAAACCCTTTATCTGGGTGTTGATCCGAATTCTTATCAGGAAGTTCATAAACTAGCCAGAGAGAGGAATATAGGATTTTTATCAAGAATGAATTATGATAACGGTCTGGATATCCTGGTGGAAGCGTATATAATCCTTAAAAAACAAAATGGATTTGAGGATGTAAAGTTGATAATGACAGGAGGTTCAACCGGTGATGATGCTAAATTCCTGAACAACCTTAAAAAGAAACTTAAAAGAGAGAAATTAAATCAGCATATTGATTTTTGTGAGGATTTTATGTGTGACGACAGAACGATGTTTTTTAAAAGAATATCAGTTCTTTCAGTTCCCGTTCGTCTTGGTGAAGCATTTGGACTGTATCTTCTGGAGTCAATGGCATCGGGAGTCCCGGTGGTACAGCCAGCACTTGGTGCATTTCCCGAAATTGTTGAAATATCAGGCGGGGGGATCATATATGAACCCAATACTCCAGATAAACTTGCTGACGCCCTTGCAAGAATATTGAACGATAAAGATTTACTGGCTGGCAAGAGTAATGATGGTTACAAGGGTGTACGTGAACATTTTGATATTGAGATCCAGGCAAAAAAACTGGTGGACTTATATGAAAGGATTAAAAATGCTTCTCAAATTAGAAAATATCTCTAAAGGATACGGTAATCTCCAGTACGGAAATTATCAACCGGTTTTGAAGGATATTTCCCTTGAAGTGGATGAAGGTGAAAGTATTGCAATTATAGGTCCGTCTGGTTCAGGGAAAACAACGTTACTCAACATGATTGGTACTTTAGACCGGCCTGATGCAGGTAAAATACTTTACAGGAATAAAGATATTACCGGATTATCAAGGAAAGAGATTGAAAAATTCAGGAATAAAGAGATCGGTTTTATTTTTCAGATGCATTATTTGCTTCCTCAGTGTACCCTGTTTGAAAATGTTTTGTTGCCAACTCTGCCGGATAAAAATGACAGGAATTCTCATGAACGTGCTGAAAAACTTATTAGAAGAGTTGGTTTATGGGAACATAAAGACAAAAAACCTCAGCTACTGTCGGGCGGAGAATGTCAACGCACAGCTGTTGTAAGGGCTTTGATAAATAATCCCGGATTACTGCTGGCCGATGAACCCACCGGAGCGCTGGATCATGAGAATGCTGTTCAGCTGACAGATCTTCTGCTTGAAATAAACAGGGAAGATAAATTGACGCTGATAATGGTAACCCATTCACAGGAAATGGCTGAAAAGATGAAAAAGATTTTCAGGCTCAGGGATGGGATGCTGGAGAGAAATAATACCCCTCAGAGGTAAATTCATAGGTTAATTTATAATGACAACTCTTAGATTTGTTATAAGAAGCTTTGTTCATTATTTACGTTATAATTTAACCGTAACTGCCGGGGTTGCTATCAGTACCGCAGTACTCACCGGAGCACTTATTATTGGAGATTCTGTCAGGCACAGCCTTGAAAAAACTGCGTTTTACAGGTTAGGAAAAACATCCTTTGCACTAACTGCAGGCGACCGGTATTTTACTACCGGATTCGCTGATAAGCTTCAGTATGATCTGAATATCCCTTGCATTCCCATTTTACTGACCGAAGGAATGGCAGTCCAGGAAGGTGGGGGGAAGAGGGTAAATAACATACAGGTTATTGGTGTAGATGACAGATTTAATTTGTTATTGGATGATCCTTATAACTATGGAGAGTTAGGGAAAGACGAAGTTTATATAAGTGAAAACCTGGCTGCCAAATTAGATCTGAATGAGGATGATCCGTTTCTTTTGAGGATCAGGAAAACAAGCCTGGTACCATTAAATGCACCATTTGTTTCAGATGAAGAAACTTCAATATCATTAAGAGTCAAAGTTGGAAATATTGTCGGGATTGAGAAACTGGGACAGTTCAATCTGCAAAATTCGCAGACAGCTCCTTTCAATGTTTTCATAAATCTGGATTTTCTTAACAGGTTAATGGAAACTGAAGGAAAATCAAATACTATTTTGTTTGCTTCTGCAGGAACCATCAACGAAGAGAAAATTGTAAAATCCGTCAGGAAGAACTGGGATCTGGAAGATGCCAGTTTGAAGATAAGAACTTTAAGCAAGACTGATGAACTGGAAGTGTTTTCTGAAAGAGTATTTATTGAATCCGCTGTTATTGATGCATTTAACAATGATCTTGCGAACAAAAGATTAGTACTGACTTATTTTGTTAATACTTTCAGGAAAAATAATCAGGAGACACCCTATTCATTTGTTTCAACAGTTTATGGAGAAAGCCTGAGGGAGGACGAAATAATAGTGAACAAATGGCTTGCGGATGATCTGTCCCTGCAAACCGGAGATACCGTGGAATTGAAATATTTTGTAGTCGGTCCTTTACGGCAACTTGATGAAAAATCATCTTTTTTCCGGGTCAAAGAAATTGTTCCTCTTTCAGATAAATATCAGGATCCCACACTTATGCCATTTATTCCTGGTCTTTCAGATGCAGGGAGCTGCCGTGAGTGGAAAGCCGGTATACCGATTGATTTATCTAAGATAAGGGATAAAGATGAAGAGTACTGGAATAAATGGAAAGGAACTCCAAAAGCCTTTATCAATATTGGGACTGCTCTAAACCTATGGCAAAACAGGTTTGGTGATTATACTTCGATCAGATTTGCAGCAAGTGAAATTAATGAAGAAAAGATTAAAGATATCTTCAGAAAATATCTCGATCCTGCAGACCTGGGATTTAATGTCAGGAATGTTAAAGAGGAAGCCCTTTATGCAGCAAGGAATGGAGTAAATTTCAGCCAGTTATTTATTGGATTGAGCTTTTTTGTGCTCATATCTGCTGTTTTACTTACCAGCCTTCTATTTCTGCTTAATCTGGCAAAACGATCAATGCAGGCAGGTACACTCTCAGCACTTGGGTACAGTGATCGGCTCATCAGGAAATTATTTTTAATGGAAGGTATTATTATAGCAATCCTTGGAGCCCTTTTGGGATTGATACTTGCAGTTGTTTATAATAAGATCATACTTCTGCTATTAAATAGTCTCTGGTCTGATATCGTGAGGACCAGTATCCTGGAAATGGAAATAAATCCCATAACACTCATCACAGGATTTGTAATAAGTATAGCCATAGCAATTCTGACTATAATAATATCTCTGAGGCGGCTTAAAGGACAAACAGTTGAAATACAGAAAGGAATTAAAGAAAAGGAGAAAAAATGGACAGGATCTTTTATGACTTTTCTTATCGTAATAACCGGAATGGCTGGTCTTGCTGTCATTTTTATCCAGCTTGTAAAAAATGAATTGAACACCGCATTGTTTTTTACAGCCGGAAGCCTGTTTCTTATCTCTCTTTTATTAATAAGTGGCAGAATATTAAAGTATTCTGAAAAGAGGTTACTTTCTTTTACAAATATCAACCATTTAACTTTCAGGAATATTTCCAGAAGCAGGCAAAGAAGTTACGCAATCATAATTCTGTTTGCATTGGGAACCTTTATCGTTGTTGCCACCGGATCCAACCGGAAAGATATAACTTCCGGGGCAGGAGAAAACACAAGTGGCACAGGTGGATATAATTTTTTCGCAGAATCAACTGTCCCGGTATTGCATGACCTTAATAACAAAAAGATTTGCAGGGAATATGGAATGGAAGGGGATTATTCTTTTGTGCAATTCAGCAAAAGTGACGGTGATGATGCCAGCTGTCTTAACCTGAACAGAATTAATAATCCGGTTATCCTTGGAGTAGATCCAATGCAATTAATTGACAGATTCACATTTGTGACCAGCATAACCGATATGAATGAAACCGATCCATGGTTATCACTTAGTAAAGATCTTATGGGAGGACTGGTTCCTGCAATTGCTGATCAGACTGTGATCCAGTGGGGATTAGGTAAGAAGGTTGGCGATACATTATTGTACAAGAATGCTTCAGGAGATATACTGATGCTGAAACTGATTGGTGGATTGGCGCCATCTATATTCCAGGGGAATGTGATTATTTCTGATCGGCATTTCCTTGAACAATTTCCCTCTTCCAGCGGTTCTTCTGTTTTCCTTATTGAGACAAAAGCCGGATCTGATTCTCTTGCAGAGGAAGATATTTCACGTGCCATGAGAGATTGGGGATGGCAGATGACCACTACCACCGACCGCCTGGCAGAGTTTAATTCTGTGCAAAACACTTATTTGTCAATTTTTCTGATGCTCGGGGTCTTGAGCCTTGTTATTGGTACAGTTGGTCTTGGTATTTTAATTGCAAGAAGTATTATGGAAAGAAAAAGCGAAATTGGATTACTTCTGGCTTTGGGATATAAACAAAACACAATATACCGAATCATTTTTACTGAATATTTCATCTTAATAACTGCAGGGATCATAATTGGTTTTATACCGGCAATCATTTCAACACTCCCCAGTTTACTTTCCTTGAATACAGATGTTTCTGTCACAAATCTGATTTATATACTCCTATTTTTGGTTCTCAACAGCATATTCTGGATTGCATTATTTACCAGGATCAATATCAGGGAAGATCTGGTAATGGAACTCAAAGCAGAATAAAACTTTTTATTGAAAAATTTTATTTAGAAAGTTATTTTTTCAAAAATTATTTTTTACTTTTGTCCTACTATTTTAATAGGATAAGTAGCATAAATAAATTTTAATTTTTAATTATGAAAAATAATATTAGAAAAATAAGCATTTATCTGTCTCTGTTTCTGATCATTTCTGCAGAGACGATGTCTCAGACCAGTTATAAACTTAATCAGGAAAACAGTAAAATGACCATTCTGGGAACATCATCCCTTCATGACTGGCAGATGGATGTTAAGGATATTGATTGTTCCATGGCCCTAATAACTGAAGGGGAAAATATTCGTGGTATACAGGATACATGGTTTTCATGCATTACAACCAGCATTATGAGTGATTATAATATTATGGATAAAAAGACTTATGAAGCATTAAAGGCGGAAGAATTTTCAAACATTTT
>CAZEKO010000136.1:0-5661 GCA_964512775.1 uncultured Bacteroides sp.
AATCTTCTCTTAATGAACCAGTAATCATGAAGATTAAACCCTATTTTAATTGAACCGTAAGTTTTTTGTATCAGTCCATTATTCAATGAGCCAAGCCGTCCTATGCCCAGAGCAATATCGACTGAGGATCTTTGCCTGCCTATGGGCAGTCCGGCTCCAAAGGTAATACCACGATCGCGGATTGAATTACCTCTGAGTTCAATATAAGTATTTTCATAATATGCACCCAGTCTGTAGCGGATTAGCCTCAAATAGTTGCGGCTTAATTGCTGTTCAGGAATATATTCCATACCAAAATTGTAATGATAACTATCCGTAAGCCTTGTTCTGTTAATGGGAAGTTCAATATCTGACCAATTTTGAAAACCATAATCAAATACGAACTCAAGATTGGAATTAATGTTATAAGCCAATCCTGCCCCCAAAGCAAACGGCACAATTATATCAGGCTGATTATCTGGTTCGTTTGTAATAGTATCGACATCCGGGATCAGGATTTCCACGCTGTACCTTGATTTTAATTTTTGCATCGGATTACATGTAATTCCCAGAGATAATCTGTCGTCGCCGATTTTTTGACTGAATTGTAATCCCAATTCATAATAAAAATTTCTGAAATAACGTGTCCTGGTTGTACTTATATCAGCATAATCAAACGGCTTAAGTTTATTTAATTCAGTCTGCGTGATTGTCCCCATCAGGTATGAAACATTAATTCCAATAGATAATTGTTCGAATAATCGGAACGTGTTCATCAGGTAAAACCGGTTTACACCACCTGTCCCTGTGAACTGTTTTTCTATATTTGTTGTTGTTCCTTCTACCGGTAGAGTGATTGAAATATCATATCCGACACTGCTGAAAGGGACCAGCCCTACCCCCATCCCCCACCATTTTGTAATTGGAAATCCGAGAGCAAAATGATTGAAGTTAAAATCAGCGGCAGTTTGGCTAACATTTCTTGACTTAAACTCAGACAGATAACCATTAATTCCTGCACTGAAAATAAAGGTGGTGCTGTCGAATTCATTTAATGAAGCAGGATTCAGATTATTTATAAAATTTTCCGATTTCAATGCAATTGATGCACCTCCCATGGCTGAGGCTCTAATCGGTCCGGATGATTTAATATCCCCAATACCATAAAAAGAATATAACGAATTTGAAGAGTACTGGCCATTTAAAGTGCATGGGAAATAAATTATGGCAGATAGTACAATTACCTGCCAGTAAGACCTGAAATACAACCGTGACTCTTTATTGAAGATCATAAAAAAGAAATAATAACTCAAGTCTTGGTTCAGTTAATTTATTACCGGGCCCCCCAACCAATAACTGATCAACTGAATTAGCCACTACTGATGATGAAAAAGATACCGAAAGGCCTTTCCCGGGATCGATATATCGATCTGAAAGCTCATAAATCATATGATCAGTAATATCGAAAGAGTACCATGTCTGTTCATTATATAATTCGTCTATGTTCAGAACTGGCTTTATTGCAGTTCCATCAGCATAAATTAACAAAGCATCCAGATTGTTATTCTTACCTGTCTGGTATAGTGAAAAATCTCCGGCATCAGGTAAATGCAAATTAGCACCAAAAGCTGGTTTATAATAAAGTACTGCTCTGACTAATACACAATTTTCAAACTCGACCATTGCAGGCAGGGTTGGAAAGGTCATTTTGGTAAATACTCCCAGTCCGGCATTAATAAATGTCATATTCTCCGTCGTTGAAGATGGAATCGCATTTCTCTGATTGTGATTATTAAAAACAATGTTATTACTCCAGTCACAGTTAATCTGGTTAAATTGAAGTTTTGTGTTTGTGACAGGTAAAAGCATCTCGTGGGTGACTTCTTCAGCTTCTATGGTGTGGGTATATATTTTAATACATAAACTGGTATCGTCAACAGTATAACCTATAATTGAATTCCCGTTCATTTCATCTGGCACAAGAACAAATCCCTTTAAAAAATCGTTAAATTCATTTTGTTTAAACTCATTATCTTCAGCCTCATAAACATAATCGAATATTTCCTGGCCAAAAGACTTATCCAGGCTGATTGCTATCTTTTCGCCTGAACCGGGTCTTGGGTAAAAAGTAATTTCTCCTACTGGATTTTGCTCATAATCTAAACTGGAAGTATTATAGAAGTAATTCTGATCTTTGAGTAATGGTTTTTCTGAGAGTTTCCTGACTGTGAGCTTTTGACTAATAGTAGTGTCTCCATAACTATATCCGCTGTATGTAATGATCAGGGAGATTGAATCAAAATATTCCTGTTCTTTAACTGAATATCTGGGAAAACCTACCTGAAAAAAACTTTTTGCAACTATTTTTCCAAGGTTGTTATCATTGTAAATTCCGGTCAATAATAAATTCGTTCCTGATGTTGGTATAGAATCTAGTATTACGGTAGACATATCAATGCTGAAAGTATCTATTAAAACCAACCTTGAGGAAGGTTTCATTATCTCCTTGCCCAAAGGCAGAGTTTCCAGATTATCATCACACGAAACAGCTATCAGGAATATCAATACAGAATATATAATTATCTTAATATTCATAAATCTTTCTGAATCTGGGTATTTAATCAATCATTATATCTGTTTCCGGATACAATATCTTTAAACTGTCAAGATCCTGCCTGGTAATTACGGGGATTCTGCCTTTGTACAATTTCTGCAATGCTAATTTGCCTGTTTTTCGCGCATCTTTGCGGGATAAGAAAGGATTGTTCCCCTCTATCACCGGTATGATCTCCTGATGAATGACGATTCTTTCCTGATTATATAATTCATAACCCCAACCATTCTCCACACGTATCACCCGGTAATTAACCTTATTATCAACCTGACAATGAGTTAGGGATAAAAAAAGAACAGCGATGATCCCAATTCTAATTTTTTTATTAATCATTTTTATTATATTCTGCATCCGGATAGAAACACCATACATCATCAAAATAATAGCTGAGGTTTCTGCCGGTAAGCACATAGCCCTTATTTGACAGGGCGAATGCAACGGCTTCGATACGGGTAGTACCTTCCAGACCGGTTTTTTTCTCCCATAAGTCGGTTACAGGATCATAAGCCCATACATCGCCGGAAACTGTTCCTTTTCCACCAGAAACCACATAGCCTTTACCATTTGCAGAAAACGCAACAGCGTTTATTCTTGTAATATCATATTCATCATCGTATTTTTCATCCGATACATTGGCTATATCCCTTTTTACAGTCCATATATCAGCTAAAGGATCATATTCCCAAAAATCAGATTCGTAAACTCCGTTATTTAATCCCGTACATACATATCCCTTCCCGTTTATTACAAAACCAACAGCATCTCTGCGCTTCGAACCTCCGACACTTACCTTTTGAATCCACTCATTTGATTCCGGATTGTACATCCAGAAGTCCTTCAGATAATTACCATCGTATCCAGTCCCTACAAAACCCTTATTATCAATTGAAAACGCTACTGCTCCGTACCTTGCATCGCCTCCAAAATCGGCTATCTGAATCCATGAATTAGTCTGTGGGTCATATTCCCAGAAATCGCTTAATTTGTTAGACCCATCATACCCTGTTCCCACGTAACCTTTTGTAGCAGTGCCAAATCCTACTGCCCCATTTCTTGCATTTCCAGGAAGATCTGCTTTTTGAATCCAATAATCTTTAACGGGATCATATTCCCAAAGATCTTTTAAACGGTCGTCCCCATCATATCCGGTTGTAACATACCCCCTTTCATTAATTGAAAAACTGGCAGCATCTGAGCGAGCTACTCCTTCAAAATCAGATAATTCGATCCAGTTACCTATAAGCTCTACTGTAGTATCATCATCTTTACACGATGAAAAGACAAAGATCCCTGGAACAATAAAAAGTATGATCATGAACTTGAAAAATAAATTTTTAATTCTTTTCATATCAGATTTATTTTAAATAAAATTAGTTATAAAGTAAAAACCGGTTTTTCAATTTTTGAAGATTTAACGCGGTTTCAAGGATTTTTATTTCTTAATGCCGGGCAAATATAACAAAATCCCATTCATTTTTATTATTAATCAGTTGTTGTTAGGCTACATCTGATAAAAAATATATTTTTGCACAAAATTTAATCAGAAAATTTAAAAATGGTATGGCAACGAAAAAAACAACTAAAGGAACTGCAGTAGGCAGACCAAAGAAAGCTACTGGGTTAGGTAAACCATCCGCAGGAAGAAAAGTAACTGCAAAATTAGCCCCTTCTGAAGATGAAATACGCAAAAAGGCTGAGGAAATCTATCATGAAAGGATAGCCAGGGGAGAATATGGAACTGCACAAGATGATTGGCATAAAGCAGAACAACTTTTAAAAGGATCGACAAAATAGTAAAATAACCTTTTAACTTTCCCTTTCAATTTTGCTTATTTGCAGAAACTTCCGCTTAAGTGTATTTTGCTTAGGCAGGTTATAAAGAAGACTCATACCTATGCAGTATTTACTAAATCCAGTCTGACGGATGTTAAATTCTTTAATGAGTTTACTGAAGACAGACTTGTTATTAAATTGTTCCTTTTTTAATTCAGCTATTGCCAGTAAAGGTAGTTCTATAACTTTTCCTGTATTATCAGAAAAAGACATGTTATAATCTATTGTGATCCGCTCTGATGTTTCTAATCCAACAAGGGTTAATCGTACAAACCTTGACGTCAGAACCGGTTTAAGATTCAAAGTATCAATAGGGATATAATCCCTCAGGAACATGATTCCCGTTGAATCGATATTATCTTTAGTCAGCCTGTTTATTATTCTGTTCTTGTTGGTAATATTTTTACTGGTCTTACATTTGACTTCCAAAAATGACTGGTCGTTGTGTTCATAAAGCCTGTACCGTACTTTGAACCTTGGCAGTTTCCCTTTTATATGCTGATTAAAGAATAAAAATTCAGAGGTGTCCATATATACAGTACTGTACAAGAAATCCCGCTTATGATCAATCTGAAGTATATGGTATTGGTTTATAGCCAGTTTTAACAATTCCGGTAGTTTACGGATAGAAAAAACATATTTTGAATCGGTGCGATTCATTAATCGGATACTATTCATCTCCTCTAATCCGACAGGATTGAATTTCTCCAATATACTTGCGATATCTGCCCTAATCATTCTGATAATTAAATGTTGCGCTTTGCCAGACGAATCCTCCAGTACCGTTGGGTACCCGGGCATACGCCAGTTCATTGGATTGACTACCATATTCCACCTTATCCATAACCTCAAGTTCCGGAGTCAGTAAAAGTACTCTTTCTCCTAAGGAAGATAGCTTATAATTAGTATGCAGCCCGACCTGTGTCGTATCATCATCTGCCCATACTATGAGATAGCCTCCGCCAGTGATACTTGTCCCTTCCGGAAATTTCCATTTTGTCAGGTTTTTTTTACTGTCGGTCAGATAATAACCTGACAGATCAATTTCATTCGATGTCAGATTATAAAGTTCTATCCAGTCATCATATTCGCCATCCTGGTCGGCAACAGTTGTAAAATTTACTACCATGAATTCGTTAATAACTACTGTTTTATCAATATCCTGATCATCATCCCTGTCACAGGAATTTTGTATTAAAAGAACAAAAAGGACAAATAAATAATATCTGTATCGG
>CAZEKO010000137.1:0-5604 GCA_964512775.1 uncultured Bacteroides sp.
ACTGAAATGCCTGATTTTGACGAATTTATAAATTCCAAAATCAGGTCTTTGCTGAATGTATCCTTTATTACCAACTTTTTTTCTTCCATTTTCGGAGTACTTGGAAATATCTTTATTGCAATTTTTGCAATTTCTTTTATCCTGTTTTTCTTCCTGAAGGATCAATCCATGTTTACCAACTCATTGGTCCTGCTTATTCCCCAAAAACATGAAACAGCTGTCCGGCATGCTCTCGCTTCTACCCAAAAACTTTTAGTGAGATATTTCATAGGAATATGTGTAGAGATTACAGCCGTAATGATAGCCATTACGATAGGTATGACAATAGTTGGACTGGGATTTAAGCATGCTCTGGTAATTGGTCTTGTTATCGGTTTGTTAAATGTTATACCTTACCTCGGACCATGGCTGGGAGGGATAATTGGGATTATAATAGGGATCGCCAACAACCTGGAAATGGATATAAAAACAGAATTACTGCCGATGATAGGATTTATGTTGCTGGTAATTTTGATAGTACAGGTCATTGATAATAATTTATTACAACCCGTTATCTTTTCGAGCAGTGTCAAAGCTCATCCGCTTGAAATTTTCCTGGTGATAATGATTGCAGGGACTCTGGCAGGGATCACAGGTATGATACTGGCCGTTCCAGCTTATGTAGTAATCAGGGTATTTGCCAAGGAATTCTTTAATAAATTCAGGGTTGTTAAAAAAATTACCGAGAACATATAACCTTTATAACTGGCAATTTTAATATATTTAGCTTTGAATTTGCCATTAAATGAACTATTTAAGGACATTCTTGCTTTTTATCTATTTCCAATTTCCATTATATATCTCTGGACAGCATAATTATTTTCAGGCAAATGATACTACTGGTTGTGATTCCCTGACAGTGATTTTCCATTTTATCCCCAATTTCCCGGATACTGTTTTAACTATTACTTGGGATTTCGGAAATGGAAATACCAGTACGGGTAGATCAGACCAAGAAGTGTCGTACAATATGGAGGGATTGTATTCTGTATCAATCGTTATAAATAATAATACCGTAGTCACCCGGTCTGACTACATAAAAGTATATCCTACACCCGATGCAAGATTCATTTATTCAGATTCGCTGGAATTAGGTTCGTATACAATTGTGTTTAGGAATGTAGATCAGTCTGTTGATACCATTGGTTATTCCTGGCTTTGGGAATTTGAGGATGGAGAAACAGCTCCGACACGATCGGTAATACATACTTTCCCGAAAGAAGGGGTCTGGAATGTTGGATTAAGAGTAACCAGTGAACCAGGATGTACAGCCAGTTCAGTACAAACTATCGAGGTCAGGGATGTTTTAAAGTGGCCTAATGTCTTTACACCCAATTATGATAACATGAATGATAATTTCGTGGTATTATCAAATGGTGTTACTGTATACTCTATACGGATTTACAGCCGGTCTGGTATTCAGGTTTACCGTGCAGAATCACCTACAATAATCTGGGATGGAAGAAACCAATCGGGGCAGGAACTACCACCGGATATTTATTTCTTTACGATAAAATCATTGGATGATACCAGCAGGCCTGAACAAAGCGGATTCGTTCATCTCTTCCGTGAAAAGGGGAAATTATAATGCCCCATGCTCCATGCTAAAAATACCTCTTCGCCAGGTATCCGAACAACCATGTGGTGAAAAAAGAAAAAGATCCATATACTACTGCTACAAGTGCCATTTTATAATTATTCAGCAAAGTGCTGGCAACAAAAATACCCAGCGTGCTGTTCTGCAGTCCCACTTCAATTGCTATTGTGAATCGGTCTCTTTTTGAAAGACGGAAAATCCCTGGGACATAATAACCTGCTAATGTTGATAATACGTTTAATGAGACAGCGTAAGGAAGCAAATTAATATATTTCGATACGGCTTTTACATCTTCACCCTTATCATAGAAGATTACTCCTGCATAGACAAAGAACAGCAGAACTGGTAAAATATAACGGAGCGGATTTTCCATTTTATCAGCAAAATTTTTGTTCAATCTCCTGATCAGGACGCCTATAGTCGCCGGCACAACGGTTATAAGCGAAATGTTCATTACAGTATTGAGGAATGATAGATGTATAGTTGCATCCTGAGCTAAAAAAATATTAAGTGCCAGCTTAATAATCAGCGGAATCGTAAATATGGTGATCAGTGAATTTACGATTGTAATAGACAGGGATAATGTCACATTTCCCTTGATCATGTAATTGACAAGATTAGATGTGGCACCACCGGGGCATGCTGCAATAATAACGAGTCCGACAGCATACTCAGCATCCATTTTAGTGATCATTGCAATTGCAATGGCTATGGCCGGAAGTATAAGAAGCTGGCTCATGAGACCTATAAAAACATTCCACGGGTGGGTGACTATATTTTTGATATCCTGGTAGGAAATGGATAATCCCAGTCCAAGAGTGATAATGGCAAGAGTTATGGGAAGGAATATATCTGAGAAAATATTTGGTGACATGAATGATTACAAAATGTCCTGCGAAAATAACAACATTTTTTTCATTATTTTTGATATATAAACACTATCCATGTGAGGTATAATATTTTTAAAAGAATTTTCAATTTCTACTATGATGGTTTCCGAAGTATGACCGTAGGCAGGAAACTCTGGATAATAATTTTCATAAAGATTTTTATCTTTTTTATAATTATGAAACTGATTTTTTTCCCGGACTTTCTGGATACAAAATTCAAAACAGACCGGGAAAGAAGTGATTATGTCCTGGAGCAACTTACTAAATAAATGTGATTATGATTGATGCCATTGATTTTTCTCTTGTAAACTGGTCGCGGGGCCAATTTGCACTCACGGCGTTTTATCACTGGTTTTTCGTACCGCTTACCCTGGGGATTACTTTTATTATTGCGATAATGGAGACTATTTATGTGCGAACAGGTGATGAGGAATGGAAGAAAATAACCAAATTCTGGATGACCCTTTTCGGGATCAATTTTGCTATTGGTATAGCTACCGGCCTGATCATGGAATTCGAATTTGGTACAAACTGGTCGAATTATTCATGGTTTGTGGGGGATATTTTTGGTGCACCCTTAGCCATTGAAGGAATAATGGCTTTTTTCCTTGAATCGACTTTTATTGCAGTTATGTTCTTTGGCTGGAATAAGGTAAGCAAAAAATTTCACCTTCTGTCGACCTGGTTGGTTGCAACAGGAGCCAGCCTTTCTGCTTTATGGATCCTTGTTGCCAACGCCTGGATGCAATATCCTGTCGGTATGCAATTCAATCCTGATACAGCAAGGAATGAAATGGTCAGTTTCTGGGATATCCTTTTATCCCCCGTTGCCGTGAATAAATTTCTGCATACAATTTCCAGCGGGTATATTCTTGCATCAATTTTTGTTATTGGAGTAAGCGCCTGGTTCTTACTTCAGAAGCGGAATATAATGTTTGCCAGGCGAAGCATAGTTGTAGCAGCCATTTTTGGATTTCTGTCCTCCCTGCATATAATAGCCACCGGTGATGGTTCTGCCCGGCAGCTGGCTAAAATCCAGCCTATGAAACTTGCTGCAATGGAAGGATTATACAAAGGATACGAAGGAGTAGGGCTCGTAGTAATTGGTGTACTTGCACAACACGAAGAATATCCGGGAATTAATGACGGTAAGGATTTTTATCTAAGAATAGAAATCCCAAAACTGCTTTCTTATATGTCTTTTGGTTCATCTAACGCTTTTGTGCCGGGAATATTAGATCTAGTTGATGGAAATTCAGAAAGAGGGATATTATCAGCTTCTGAAAAAATAGAGCGTGGCAAATATGCAAGGGACGTTCTTCGTGAACTGAAGGAAGCAAAGGAGAAAGGTGACATGATGAGATATGAAACTCTAAAAGCAAAGTTTACCGACGAAAACTTTAAGGATGAATATTTCAGGTATTTTGGATATGGTTATATCGATGATCCGGGAAGGTTGATCCCTAATGTGCCGTTATCATTTTATAGCTTCCGCTTAATGGTTGGCCTGGGATTTTATTTTTTATTGTTTTTTATTCTTACCCTTATTTTAGTTTACAGAAGGACTCTGGAGAAAAGAAAGTGGTTTCAGCTACTGGCCTTATTCACGATACCTCTGGCTTACCTGGCAACTATGTTGGGATGGACCGTTGCGGAAATGGGACGTCAGCCCTGGGTTATCCAGGACCTGATGCCTACTTTTTCAGCCGTATCACATCTTGATGCTGCTACGGTGCAGGTCACCTTCTGGTTATTCGTGGTAATCTTTACTGCCCTACTTATAGCAGAAGTAAAGATCATGACTAAACAAATTAAAATCGGACCTAATGAAGGAGGAAATTAATCATGTTTGAGAACCTGTCACACCTGGCCCTCCAGCAGTACTGGTGGGTGATCATTTCACTGCTGGCAAGTTTCCTGGTATTCCTGATGTTTGTTCAGGGAGGACAAACACTGATCTACAGACTGGGAAAGGCGCCTGTTGAGAAAACCATGCTTGTAAATGCACTGGGTCGTAAGTGGGAATTTACCTTTACCACACTTGTTACATTCGGAGGAGCCTTCTTTGCTTCTTTCCCCCTTTTCTACGCAACAAGCTTCGGAGGTGCTTACTGGGTTTGGATGGCCATCCTTTTTTGTTTTATTATACAGGCTATAGCATATGAATTCAGATCAAAACCGAATAATTTCCTGGGTCAGAAAACATACGATATCTTTCTTTTTATTAATGGTGCCCTGGGGACAATTTTAATCGGAACTGCTGTGGGGACCTTTTTTAATGGAGCAATGTTTTCAGTAAACGAAATGAACTCATCCCAGTGGGAAACTTCATACCGGGGACTTGAGGCAGTTTTGAACTGGCATAACCTGGCTCTGGGTCTCACGGTGTTTTTCCTTGCAAGGATATTGGGTATTTTTTATTTTATCAGGAATGTTGAAGATGAAAATATATATAAGAGAAGCAAAAAGCACCTTTTATATAATACTATTCCATTTCTTGTTTTTTTCCTTGCATTTTTGATAAGGTTATTACTGAAAGATGGTTTTGCTTACAATCCGGAAACAGGTGAAGTCAGCATGGTATCATTCAAATACTTTAATAATCTTATAAGTATGCCGCTTGTATTCATATTCCTGATTTCCGGAGTGATTCTTGTGTTATATGCCCTCTACACAGGACTTTTTACGAAAAGTATCCGAGGCTTTTACTTTGCTGGTACAGGGACGGTTCTGGTCGTTTTCTCCCTGTTTCTTATAGCGGGATTGAACCATACCTGTTATTATCCTTCTATTTTTGACTTACAGAGCTCATTAAATATTGAAAACAGCTCATCGAGTCAATATACCCTGACAGCCTTGAGCTATGTATCATTGATTATCCCTTTTGTTCTGGCATATATCGTATATGCATGGAGCGCTATAAACAAAAAGAAAATAAATGCATCTGAGATGGAAAATGAACCACATCTATACTAGGAAGAAATTTTAAATTTCAAATTTCAAATTCATTATGTATACCTATTCAATATTATGGTTTTTGACATGGCCGGCACTTATATTGGCAAGTTATTTTCTTGT
>CAZEKO010000138.1:0-5596 GCA_964512775.1 uncultured Bacteroides sp.
TGATATAACAAATAAATTAGGAAAGGATGGAAAAATCCTTTGACCTGGTTTTTGAAAATTCACTTGACAAAGGAACTCTGCCTTTAAAGACAATTGGTAATATCTTGTTTGACCAACTTGCCGGACGGAATGAAGAAAGTAGAATCATTCTGAGCCATTTTGAGAATCAGTATGTTGAAATAAACCTGAGACACCTTCGGGATATTGTCCGGAAATTAATCAGCTCATTTGAAGAAAAGAAGATTTTAAAAGGGCAAACAGTGATACTACTAACATTTCATGGTTGCAATGAGATGATAATAGCATTGTTTTTTATCGCTCTGGCGGTAAAAGGATGCCGAACCTTCCTCCCAATGTATTCAGAGTCAGAAGAATTCTCAACATGGCTGGATATGACTCATTCAGAACATATTATCTTACCTCAAAATGAAGTGAGGAGCCTGGAAGGACATGACAGAGAAAAATCTGAAGTCAAAGAAATCATGAATCTTGCAGCCACTAAGAGCATTAAGATTTGGGATAGTTTAACAGATTTTGGAATATATAAAGCACTATTTGAAACAACTACCAGATTTAATTATGACAAAAAGCAATTCGCTGAAGAATTAAATAGTGTTTTACCTGGTGATGAAGTTTTAATTGTAACAACTTCAGGTACATCAGGCAGGTCTAAACTTGTTATATATACTCATGAAGCTTATTATTTAAACTGTCTGGCATGGGAGAAAGCAGGTTTTTACAATAAAAATCTTCTTGGAGGTACTGGATTTACTCCATTGTTAACACATACAATGGGGATAAGAGCAATGATTAATGCATTATGGACAGGGATGCCAGTTTGTCTTATTATTACAGAATGGTTCCTGGTAAAACCAGAAACAGTAAGATATTTTTTATTAAGAATGAATCCCGAACATATAACCGGTGGGCCAGCCGTTTATAACACTTTTCTTGAACTTTTCAGGGTATTTCCTGAAACCAAGTCTGTTTTAAGCAAAAATTTAAAAACACTTGTATCAAGCGGGGCAGCTTATGATACTTTGACTGCCCGGGAAGTATTTAATGCTACAGGTTTGCATCTTCATAACGCTTTTGGAACAACTGAGACACAGCAAGTATTTTCGACAATATTATGTCCTGAATCTGTTTTTAATCAGGACCTTATCCCTCTAGGCAACCCTTTGCCTGGTGTCAGTATTGGATTAATAAAATCCGAAACTGGGGTAAATCATTTCAGGCTTTATATTAAATCGGTTTTTGGCCATAAATTCTGTATAGTAGAAGAATGGATTGTTACAGAAGAGTATTTTGATACAGGTGATATTGTTTACTTAGATAAGAATAATTGTTTTTTCTATGTAAAAAGGGCAAACCTTGATTATTTTAAAGACAGTTTTGGCGTCAAGATCCCTATACTTTCAATAAGAGAGTATTATACCAATTTATTAAACAGTGTTAAACATGCTGAGTTTTATCCGGTGATGAATTTTCCTGGTCTGGCCGCACTTTTATTTATAAATGATATTTCATTACCACAAGGATTGGTAAAAGATAACAGAATATTAAAAAAATTCAATGGAATTATTGAAGAAATAAACAATCGATTAATTAATACAGCAGAACCTTTTGAGTTTCAACATAGACATCTACACAGAATAGCTTTATTAAATCAATCACCTCCTAAAACTGGTAAAGGAACAATATCTGTAAAAAAAATTAATATAGAATTTCGGGAATTAATCGGACGGTTGATTGATACACGGAAGGATGCTTCGGGAATTGAGACAATTGATATTATGAGTCATGGGGCAGATAAGTATACTCGTTATCTCAGTCCCCAGATAGGTACTCTTATGTCGTCTCTTAAGCTAAGTTACCAGTATCACCGGGGTGAAAAAGACTCCCTTTTTACATATATTCATGGTAAAGAAGTTGAGGTACTTGATGTTACAGGGGGATATGGCACTAACCTTCTGGGTCATAATAATCAGGAAGTCGGTTTTGCGGTCAAAGATTTTATTTCATCCGGCAAAATAGCAATATGTAATCAGTTAAGTATTCAAAATTATCCCGGTCTTTTAGCTGAAAAACTAAATCTCCTAATTGGATCGAATACTGGCAGAAGTTATAATGTAATTTTTGGTAATAGTGGTTCTGAGGCTGTGGAAATTGCCATTCATCATGCATTTTTTGAATGGCAAAAAAGAATTGAAAAAATCAAAGATCAGCAGGTACAAACATATGGTTGCGATAAAAGTCTTAATGTTCTGGAAATCTGGGACAGGAATATTGACATAATTAAAAAATCCAAGAACCGTATTATTGCAATGGCCAATTCATTTCATGGACATACTACAGGTGCCAGGAGTGTATTAGGTAACCTGAAAAAACGTACCCAGTTTTCCATGCTGATAAATATTGAAGCAGTTTTTATTGATGATAGAAATGAAAATTGGCCTGAATTACTTAAAGGCATATTAGAAGCATCATTCATTACTTTAGAACGAATTGTGCAGGTTGAACATAAAACAAAAATTGTTCCATTTAAAGTTAGTACTATTATCGCCGCCATTGCAGAACCTGTTATGGGTGAAGGTGGTGTTCATGTGGTGAACACCGACTTTCTTAAAGAGATTTCACTACATGAGTTCCCTCTAATTTCTGATGAAATCCAATGTGGGCTTGGACGTACTGGTGATATTCCTGAATGTAATTATGCTCATTACTTTCTATTTGGTAAGGCACTTGGAGGTGGTCTGGAAAAAATTTCTGCCGTGCTTATTGACAAATCGAGATTCTGTTACGATTTCAGTGAGTATTATACATCCACTTTCGGGAACGGTGAATTGGCCACCTTTACTGGAATTAAAATCCTTGAATTGATAGAGTCCGGTTCACTGGTTCAAAAGATTAGGGAAGCCGGTAATTATCTTCATAGTAAATTGATAGAGTTGCACAATAAATATCCTTCAGTTTTACAAGATGTCCAAGGCAAGGGCCTGATGCAAGCAATATACTTTAATCCAGAATGCGCAATCGAAAATATAATCCTGCGAATTCTCTTTCAAACAGAAAAAGCAGGGTACCTTTTTTCGGCATGGTTATTAAATTGTCATCATATCAGAATGTTCCCGACACTTTCTGCACCAAATTCTTTAAGAATAGAGCCCTCTGCATATTTTACCATTGGTGAATCAGATAAAGTAATCTTAGCATTAGATGAATTGTGTTCAATTATACTGAAGAAACAAATGTATGACCTGTTCTCTTTTTTGATGGACTTTGATACTTTCGCAGAAGACAGAGAGGCTTCCAAAATCAGTGTCTTCTATAAACAGATTCCCGAATCTCCTTACAATCATTCAATTAAAATAGCATTAATTGGACATTTTGCTTTTCCGTTAAAAGAATTAAGAATGCTTGTGCCTGATTTTGCCAGGGCTTCAAATACAGGATTACGTATTCTATTTAACAGGATTCAAACACTAATGGAATTGGAACCTGTGCTGATGATTGCATTAAACCTGTTTCATGGGAAAATTCATTTTTCCTTTTATGTAATTCCTCTGGATTCGTCAGAGCTTGAGTTTTTGCATAAATCGGGAAAAAGAAAACAAATTGTCACAAGAATACAGAAAGCTGTCAATCTTGCAGCTGAAAATGGTGCACAGATCATCAGTCTGGGAGGCTATAACTCTATCCTGACTAATAATGGACTTTCCCTTTCAGAACCTCCAAATTCAAGAATAATAACAGGTAACACACTCACAGCAGCATCAGGATTGGTGCATCTCAGAAATACGATAAAACAAATTCCGGGATTTAATAAGCCAAACATAATTGCTATTATTGGAGCCACAGGTAATATAGGACAGATAATAACGGAAATGCTTTGTGAGCAAAATGATATTTGTTCTGAATTACTCCTTGTATCACGATCTGAAAAACGTACGATTGAATTTATTAATGATCTTAAAAATAAAAAAACAGTTTTGATAGAAATGAAGGGGTCCAATAATATAAATGTTATAAAAAATGCTGATATCCTTGTAATTTGTACCAATACTAATGATCCATTGATTTTTTCACATCATATTGCGAGTGATAAACCTGTTCTTATTTCAGATCTATCTGTTCCATCTGCAGTTTCTCCGGAAGTAAATAAACTGCCAAATGTTACGACCATACCCTTTTCAGCTTATGTGACGTTACCTGAGGATAATGACGCTGTAATAAGTTCCTATTCGCCACCTGGCACAGTTTTTTGTTGCGCTGGCGAAGCCATTCTACTAGGTCTCGATCCATTTAAAGGATCTTTGAAAGGTAGAATTCTTCCTGAAGATGTGAATGAAATAACATTACTTGCACAAAAACATAATTTATTTCAACGGACTGGAAGTCTTGAAAGCTTTAAAACATTAAGGATTTAGAGCATGAATTTCCTCTATAATTATGGTATTACCCAAGAGGATGCGCTGACTGAGTACAAAGCCCTTGAGCTAACTGAAGGGGATTCATTATTATGTATTGCCAGTGCAGGAGAGATTCCATTAAACATTGCTGCCATGGCCGATGTAAAAATCATCGCTGCTGATGTCTCAGTCAATCAGATCAGATTATGCAAAATTAAACAATCGACGGCAATAAGTTGTGATCCAATAAAGGGTGCTTCATTTCTTGGTTATATGTATATGCAAGGAAGTGAACGAGAAAGAATTTTCAGGGATAATATATCACCATATTTATCAGAAAACGACAGGAAATTCTGGCAGGAGAATCATGATGCTATTAGAGGAGGTGTAATAAATAGTGGCCGATTTGAGCAATATATGCAGAAAGTGACAGATATCGGGCGGTTTATTGTTGGGAAAAAGAATCTCTATAGTCTGTTTGAATGCAATTCGATTGAGGAACAGGAAGAGATTTTTGATAAAAAAATCACTGGATTAATTGTAAAAGGAATATTCAGGGTTGCCTTCCATCCATGGATCTATAAAAATCGCGGTATAGATCCTGCAGGATTGACTCATAGTGGGGTCCGGAATATTGGAGAATTCTTTTTTCAGCGTTTTCGTAATTTTTGTTGCAATACACTTTCCAGAAAGAACTATTATCTGCAATACACCTTTTTCAACAAGATATTATTCCCTGAAGCACTTCCGGAATTTCTTAAACCGTCTCATCATGATAGGTTCACCAGAAACATTAGAAATATTGAATATATTATAACCCCCATTGAAAAAGTACTGGAGACCACAGAGCCCGGGAAATTCAATAAAATTCATATTTCAAATATCGGTGACTGGATGTCAAAGGAATCAATGGAGGGATTGTTCAAATTAATCAGGGATAAGACTAAACCAGGGGCCAGGGCAATAATGCGCTATATTCATATGAATCATAAATTACCAGCTTTGTTACCTGAACTTACAGCCGATTATCAACTGGGCGAAAATCTTGTCTGCAAAGACCGTTACCCGTTCTATTCGATTGTACCAATAATCCGGACATAGTATGAGTCTCTATCATATTGAACCAATTGACAGGAGATATAACAATGACATGCTTGAGATTCTCCGGTCAGCGCCAATTACTA
>CAZEKO010000139.1:0-3125 GCA_964512775.1 uncultured Bacteroides sp.
AGACTTTTAAACGCATAATAGACGTACTCCCCCCTCAGATAAAACCTTGCTCCCAGGGAGGATTTTTCCATCGGTATCCGCTGGAGATGAAAGGAAAATTTTTCTTTTTTCATACCGGAACTGCCAAATGAAAGATCAACAATTCTGTCGTCTTTGCTAAATATTTTTTTAAAAAAACTTGCAGTTACGCCATCATCAATGAATGGAAAGGAAAAGAAGTTGTGATCCGGAGCAAAAGTATCAGTTATCCAATTCATACTCTCACTGGTTTGTCTTAGCTGTTCATCAAGACCCAGAGAGGAATATATCGGATGGTCAATACTGTGGGATCCTATCTGGAATCCTTTTGTTTGAAGGTCATGTAACTGATCTATCTTCATGTAAGGTTTCCTGATCTTCAAAAAAGTATCGAAATTTATATCGAGTAATTCAGCGATGGAATCCAGAATATTCTGCTGATCATATCTGATATCCAAAATCTTTCGGATCATTGCTGATTTACTTTTTATTGCAGTGCCCATCCTTGAATTGATAATCTCATAAATATTTTCAGGATGACTAATTTTATTCAGACGGTCGATAATAAGGCTGGCCTTGTATTTGAAAAATAATCCACGGTTATCTGCAAATGCTGTGTTAATAAAAAAGGTCGCCGGAATGCCCTTTTTAAGAAGAAGAGGTGCGATGACGTCATAAACCTCCCGTAAACCATCGTCAAAACTAAGGGCCATAATCGAATTACTGGCTTTTCCTGTTCCTTTCAATACCTCAAATAAATCAGAAAAGCTGACTGGCTTATAATGTTTTAGAAAAAAATCAAGATCTTTTGAAAATTTCTTTACAGAACGAATAGAATAAAGATGTCTGAGATGGGGAAGTGATTCATCGCTGACTGCGTGATAAAAAGGTAAGATGATATTCTGCCCGGTCAGGTTGATTAGCTGCTTTACCGGAACTGCTGAGAAAAATATTCCAGATATATTTTTCACCAGTGTCCTCATCATTTTATTACCTTTTTAATATTAAGAGGAAAGGAAGATTTAATGATCCTGCAATAGTTCATTTCTTCAGCTCCAAAACCTTCAAAAAATCTTGCAATTCCCGGTATCATTGATCCCTCAAAATCCATTACAACCTTTTTACCAGCATTCTTTCGTATATAGTGATCTACCAGCAGGAACATCGCCCGTTTATCCTTGCCTGCCTCATTCGACACGGCATTCAGATATATCACACGAGTCTTTGAAAATGCCCAGAAAACGGCCGCACAAAGTTTATCATTATTAAATACTCCGACAATTTCTCCACTGCCCCTTTTGATGATTCCTGAAAAAAGCTTATTCAACCATGTATAATGTTCCGGTTTAAAACTGGCTTTATCCGATTCACGCCTCAACCGGATATAGGTTTCCACATCAGCAGGCTTTATTAATAGCTGATTCTGAAAAGCTCTCTTAATATTCCTTTTTGTATTAGTTGAATATCCCAATTCCAGCTCGTCAATTTCCTTTCCAGTGTTTAGTTCATAATTGATCCTTTTGTATATTTTAAATTCTTTACCTGATATTTCATTTGATGAATTAAGGCAGATATCTATATGTTTGAATTTTTCAGGAATCAAATTTAAAAATGACTGAACGACAGCAACAGAGGGTTTAACAGCAGAAAACACACCAAGCTGCTGCGACAGTACTGGCTGAACAATGTAATTAATACCATACTTTTTTTTCCATGTGATAGGAAAAACAGCTTCATAATCCTTCCTGACAAGTCCTTCCCATCCGGGTGAAACCAGGTCAAGATACCATGAATAGGGATAGATCGTCTCAAAGCATGAATTTTCAATACATGTATCCCATTTCTCCAGGTTTATTTCATTATGAGTGAAGTGCCTGATCATTAAGTTATAATTTTCCATTTACTAGCTCCAGCAGGTTCTCATATACATCCAGCCATCCTTTCCATTCTCCTTTATCTGAAAATGTATCATTATGCCATATTGAAATGAAAGTGCCGTTGACTGCCCGGACTTCACCGATTATTTCACTTATCTTCTGAATTGCTTCAGGTGGTCGCATTTTCATATAATCCTTCAGCGTCCGGTCCATGACCTGAAATGGATAAATTACCAATGGAGTTTCACTCTCCTTCATGAGATCATAAAAATGAAAAGGTGTACACGTTCCGGCCCTGAATCCTGTTTGCGAAGCATATCCCATACTGTAATCTTCGGTTATTCCAAGTGATGATAATTTATTGTATGTGCTGGGAAAATCAATAATCAGGTAATGCTGTCTGCTCCTGGTTATTGATTTTTCTGTAATTTGGCTGAGCGTATGCAATTCCTGTTCAAGAATACCGGATTTCCTGTTCGATTCCCATGACGGATGAAGGCCAATGAAACTGAATAAAGAAACATCCTTCACAATTTTCTTAAATTCGTTATTATCAGGATCAATCCCCTTGTCATATCTTCCATAACCTGCTGTAAGAAAGAATGTTATAAGTCCAGGATTGCTATGAATATCTCTTATCCTGTCAAATGTATAAAATGGATCCTGTTGTTTTCCGGTCACAACATCTAACCGTTCCTTCAGCTTTTTAAAATCCAGTTTTAAAATTGATTTTGCTGCTCCACTTAAACACCTTAAAGTTCCTTTTAAAAGATATTCATATGGCATATCCACATCAACTGTCGGAATAAACCTGAAATTCTTCCTGGTAGATGTGAGATTTGGATACTTCTCCTTCAGAATATCGAAAAACCTCAAAATCCATCTGTCCACGATAGCCCTTTCCAGGAATCCATTTTTGAATGCTGTACTTTCTTCAGCCCGGAACCTCCCATATTTATCTCCCTTAAATGGAAGATATTCTTCGTATCGGACCAGCAGAAAAAAAACTCCAGCAAAAAGGTCGAAGGTCAGATCTGCCTGACCGGAAACCGGGAAGATCATCTTCATATCATCCCATATGCTGACCTCAGGTTTTATTTCCCTTATCTGATCCTCAAACAATAAGCCTGAAGGAAGGATATTAAATTCATCATTCAACCTTTCAGCAGCATAGCTAAGCTTTGGACCAGACATTTTTGAAAATAATTCCTTATCCGATGTAATTTCAGC
>CAZEKO010000139.1:3225-5588 GCA_964512775.1 uncultured Bacteroides sp.
CCATCCCCTTTGCCATGCAGGATTCGGATCTCATCAGCACCGATCATAATAGCCTCATCAAGCAGAACTGTAACTTCACGCAAGGCTTCTTCTGCCCTCTTTCCTCTTACATCGATCTCTGGTTTAAAGAACAGTTTTCTCTCTCCTATATCCCAGTCTGCGAAGTCACCTCCGGGAGAGATCCTGCTGTCAAGTTCCTCATAAATTTCCGGTGTTGTTTTTTCAAGCTTGCTGACATTCACAATTGTGCTGATTTGTCCGAATCTGACCGTCACTTTATTTTCTTTTCGTTCAATGACCTCTCCAGGAACATCCTGCCCTTTCATGAACACATAATCACCTTTCTTTATTTCAGGATCAATAATTTTACTTGTCGAAGGTTTCGCCGGTTCCAATTGTCCGAATCTTTGCCGCCGTTCCCTGACTCTGACGGATTCAATTTTAACTTCGGAAATCTTTTTCTGAAGGTTATCTTCCCGGGCATCTTCACCCTTAGCTTTCTCAAGTGGTGATTTTTTTCTTAATGCTTCGAGTTCCTCTCTTGCTTTTCTGGTCCGCTCTTTTTCAGCCTGGGCTTCACGGATCTCCCTGATTGTATTCTCAATTTTCCGGTTTGCTTCTGATAATAACAGATCTGCATCCTGCTGTGCTTTATCAAGGATTTCCTTTCTTGTTCTCTCGGATAATTCAAGTTCTTGTGTATATTGATCGAGAACCTGCTGCAGTCTTTTTTCAGCTTTCCTTATATTATCACGCTTCACCTGCCAGTATTTCTTATCTCTGATGATATCCTTAAGATGCCGGTCGAACTGCACATGATCCTTCCCTATTCTTGCTGTTGCGGTTTTGATTATTTCTTCCGACAATCCTATATTCCTGGCTATTTCAAATGCAAAAGAGCTGCCGGGCTGTCCTGTTTCAAGCCTGAACAGCGGCTGCATCCGCTGAGTATCAAATAGCATAGCACCATTTTCAATACCTTCAGCCGAAGCTGCAAAATGTTTCAGATTACTATAATGGGTGGTGATCACGCCAAATATCTTTCCCTGATTTAATTTATCCAGAACTGCTTCCGCAATTGCCCCGCCAAGGATCGGTTCGGTTCCCGCTCCAAATTCGTCAATCAATAAAAGTGTCGAACTATCAGTACAACGAACAAAATACTTCATGTTCAGCAGGTGAGAGCTGTATGTACTCAGGTCATTTTCAATTGACTGTTCGTCCCCGATATCAATAAAGATTTTGTCGAAAATCCCGGTCAGGGATGATTCTTCCATCGGAACCAGTAATCCGCATTGAAGCATATATTGCAGAAGCCCGACTGTCTTAAGGCAGACTGATTTGCCTCCCGCATTTGGTCCTGAAATCAGAAGGATCCGTTGTTTTGCATTCAGGTCGATTGTCAGGGGCACAACTTCTTTTTTGTCTTTCCTGTGAGACAATAACAACAGGGGATGCACCGCATTCTTCCAGGATATTATCCGTTCTTCTGATAATTCTGGCAGAATTGCTCCAATCTCATTAGCGAATAAAGCTTTTGCCCTTATGAAATCTATAGATGCCAGGAAATCATTTGACACAAGCAGATCATCAATATATGGCCGCAGGTCGTCGGAAAGCAGTGTAAGTATCCTGATAATTTCCCTTTTTTCGGCATATTCAAGTTCTTTTATCTCATTATTTAATTCAACTGCTTCTGCGGGTTCAATAAATGATGTTTTCCCTGTCGCTGATTCATCATGAATAATTCCCCTGATCCTTCTCTTGTATGAGACATTGACAGGTATTACTGGACGGCCATTACGTATGGAGACTTCGGCATCCTTTTCTACAATACCTTCGGCACGGGCAGATTTCAATATATTTCCGAGTATCTTTGTGACAGATGAATGTTTTATAGAAATAGCCTGCCTTATCTGAACCAGCTCCCTTGAAGCATTATCCTTAAGTTTCCCGTTTTTCGCCAGTATTTTGTCGATCCGTTCCGCGATAAATGGAAAGTATTTGACCTGACTGCAAAGGTTTGACAGGTTTGTATATTTTTCTTTTTTTTCTTTTTTAAAAAAATTTAATATCGCCCTCACTGTATCAAGTGATCTCCTGAGATCAAACACCTCCTGGAGATCGAGGTGACTGCCTTCAATCCTTATCCTGGCAAGAGGTTCAGAAATATCTGCAAAATATCCCAATGGAAAATCTTCTTCCCTGCTTATTAAAAGGAATTCATATGTTTCATTCAGGTGAGTTCGAATGATTTCCTGAGAAGATGAAAAGCTGATTTTATCTACTTTATTTTTCCCGTGTTCTGAAAGACATCTTTTCTTAACCAGTTCCCTGATTTGGTCAAAGCCGATCTTATGTTC
>CAZEKO010000140.1:0-5567 GCA_964512775.1 uncultured Bacteroides sp.
TTCAAGACTGGCTGGAATCTATTTTTAAGACAATCCCTATGAAAAAAATCCAATTACACTGGCAAATATTGATAGCTCTTATCCTGGCCATAGTTTATGGAATTATTTTTCCTACCAGTTATTGTCTTACTGAAAAGTCCTTTAAAGATCCTGAAATAAGCAAACTCCCTGCTATTTATTTTGAAAGTCTTAAAAAACTTGAAGGTCAGAGTTATGAAACTCAGAAGGAATTTCTCAAAACTATAAGAAGTTATGTGCCGGAAGATGTACTTAAGGACTACCAGGAAAAAATTCTCAGTGCCGCTTATTATAATAAACCTGTCAGTTATGTCAGCTGGATGGGTGATTTATTTTTAAGAGCTCTTAAAATGATAATTATTCCGCTTATATTCAGTTCATTAGCAGCAGGAGTAGCAAGTATCGGATCTTCAGGTAACCTTGGACGCCTGGGATTAAAGACCTTGTCCTATTATGTTATTACCAGTCTGATCGCCATCCTTACAGGATTATTATTTGTAAATATTTTCAAACCTGGTGTCGGAGCCGATTTGAATTTAAGTCAGCAGGTTGAAGGATTAATTGAGAACCAGAGAAGTTTTAAAGATACCTTACTCTATATAGTTCCTGACAATATTTTTAATGCCATGAATAACAGTGATATGCTTGCTGTTATTTTCTTTTCTATTCTTTTTGGATTTTTTATAACCCGTGTACAGAAATCTTACCAGGACGCCCTCACGAAAGCTCTAAATGCAATCTTTCAGGTCATGATGAAAATAACCATGTTCGTTATCATCTTCGCACCTTTTGGAGTATTCGGAATTGTTGCTAAAGTAGTGTCTGACCAGGACGACCTTATCAACCTGATGTCGAAGATGGGTTTGTTTATGGGAACAGTTCTGCTTGGACTCTTTATTCAATCTATGATTACCCTGCCTTTAATAGTCCGTTTTATTGGGAAATCCCGACCTTACAGACATATGAAAAATCTATCAACAGCATTATTTACGGCATTTTCCACAGCTTCTTCCAGTGCTACTTTGCCCCTTACCATGACTGGTTGTGAAAATAACTCAGGTGTATCCAATAAGATCTGTAGTTTCGTTCTTCCCCTGGGTGCAACAATCAATATGAACGGAACTGCACTTTACGAATGTGTTGCTGCTATCTTCATTGCACAGGCTTATGGAGTGGATATGACATTTGTTCAGCAATTGATAATTGTTCTTACAGCTCTGCTGGCTTCTATTGGCGCTGCCGGAATTCCAATGGCCGGACTGGTTATGATGACAGTTGTTTTAAACGCAGTAGGACTGCCTCTTGAAGGTATCGGTCTTATACTTGCTGTCGACAGGATACTTGATATGTTCAGAACTGTTGTAAATGTCTGGGGTGACTGCTGTGGTGCTGTGGTTATTGCGAAATCAGAAGGAGAGAAACTACTGGTTTGATAAAACAAGTGCATCATATAGTATTTCTGCAGGATGCTTCGCTTTTTTTCCGGTACCGTCCAGAATCTGGTGCCTGCAACTGGTACCGGAAGCAGAAATAATCGTGTCTTCCGAGGCATCTCTGACAGATGGAAAAAGAATCAATTCCCCTACTTTCTGAGAAAGATCATAGTGCTCTTTCTCATATCCGAATGAGCCAGCCATGCCGCAGCAACCGGATGGTATTTCCTTCACTGAAAAATTTTCAGGAAATGATAGTACAAACCTTGTAGATTCAGTGCCTGTCAAAGCTTTTTGCTGACAATGCCCATGAAATAATATCTTCTTCGGTCCTGATTTGAAACTGGCTTTAGCGATTTTACCTGCTTTCATTTCACGCATCAGGAATTCATCAAGTACAAGAGCATTTCTCCCCAGAGCTGCAGCCTCGTTTCTTAAAGATTTTCCTGCAAGATCGGGATATTCATCACGGAAAGACAGAATTGCAGAAGGTTCAATCCCAATCAAAGGAATATTTTCACTTACAATGTCCTTAAATGCATTAATATTCCTGATGGCAATTTTCCTGGCACTGCGCAATAATCCTTTTGAAAGAAATGTACGCCCACTGATCTGGTGACGGGATATCAGAACTTTGTAACCTAATCTATTAAGTAAACGGACCGTGGTAATGCCTATACTTGTGTCATTATAATCAGTGAACTCATCAATGAACAAATACAGGCTTCCATTTAGATTTACCACATGATCATTTAAATCATCCAGGTTTCTCCTGCACCAACGCTTAAAAGTCAGATTTTGCAATCCTGGTATACTTCGGTTATTTGCAAAACCCAGTATCTTTTTCAGGGCACCTGAAAAAAACCTGTCAGATATGATGAAATTATATGCCGCAGGAAGAAAAGATCCAATTCTCTGTATTGATGTAATATAAGCTATTGCCTTTGTTCTCAAGGGTATTCCATTTGAATCATAATAGTGCTGAAGAAATTCTGCTTTCATTTTAGCCATGTCAACATTGGATGGGCATTCTGATTTGCATCCCTTACATGACAGGCACAAATCCAGGACACTATAAAGTTCTTTCTGACTAAATGGATTTTTCTTTTCTGATGTACCAAGTAATTCCCTTAACATATTAGCCCTGGCTCTGGTAGTAGTATTTTCGTCGCGGGAAGCCATAAAACTGGGACACATGGTACCTCCCATTAATGCAGATTTCCTGCAATCACCGGATCCGTTGCATTTTTCTGCCATCCTGATAAATCCTCCGGATTCCTCGAAACTGAAAATAGTATGGGGTTCTATAGTCACCTGTCCTGGCGAATATCTCAGAAATTTATCCATAGGAACAGGATCAACAATTTTCCCCGGATTGAATATACCTTCAGGATCCCAGGCTGATTTGATGCTTTTTATCAGAGAATAATTATGATCCCCGATTACAACCGGAATAAATTCAGATCTTGCCCGTCCATCACCATGTTCACCGCTCAGTGATCCCCTGTATTTCCTGACAAGTTTTGCATTCGTTTCTGCCAGGATCCTGAATTTTCTGACATGGTCGGGATCTTTAAGATTAAGAACAGGTCTGATGTGTATCTCACCAACAGATATATGTGCATAATAAACACTCGAAAGTTGAAGCTCTGTAAATACCTCTTCCAGATCTTTCAGATAATTCTCCAGGTTCTGAACATTAACAGAGGCATCCTCAATGAAAGCAACCGGTTTTGCATCTCCTGGAATATTGGACAGCACTCCAAGTCCTGCTTTACGAAGTGCCCAGACTTTATTTATATCTTTTCCGAAGATGACAGGGAAACTGAAACCCAGATTATTTTTTCTTAATTTATCTTCTATACGGTCTTTTGTTTCCAGTATTTCTTCTTTTGTATTCCTGGCAAATTCAATAATCAGAATTGCTCCCGGATCTCCTTCAATAAAAAACCTGTTCTTGCGCTGAGAAATATTTTCACGGGTGCAATTCAGGATTGTTTTGTCCATCAGCTCAATCGCATCAGGTTTGAATTCCAGCGCGACCAGGTTTGCCCTTACTGCTTCTATTACAGAATTAAGGTGTACGCAAATAAGAGCCTTTTCAGGAGGCGGCAATGGAACAAGATTAAGTTTAATTTCTGTCATGAAGGCGAGTGTCCCTTCAGAACCAGTTAATATTTTGCAGAAATTGAATGGATCTGTTTTACGGTCTTTACTTATTCCCTCTGAAAAGGGTTCCGAATTAAGTAAAATATCCAGTGCATAACCAGTATTCCTCCTTTTTACATCTGGATGGGGAAAATCTGACAGGATATGTTCCTGATTGTTTTTATCAGAAAGTATTTCCCTTATGTTTTTGTATAAAGAACCTTCAAATGTTTCGGAGGTACACTTTGAATTAAAATCGTCAATTGATAATGCTCTGAATTCAGCAATACTTGAGTCGGACAGTACAGCCTTAATTGAAATAACATGATCCCTTGTGGTACCATAGATCAGAGAATGCGATCCTGCTGAGTTATTTCCTACCATACCACCGATCATGCACCGATTTGAGGTGGAGGTCTCAGGACCAAAAAACAGGCCTTGTGGTTCAAGGAATAAATTGAGCTCATCCAAAACAACACCCGGCTGAATCCTTACCCATCGTTCCTTTCTGTTGAATTCAAGGATCTGGTTCATATATCGGGAAATGTCAACGACCAGTCCATTGCCTACAACCTGTCCGGCCAGCGATGTTCCTGCACCTCTGGGTATAAGTGGTATTCCACTTTCACCTGCAAATTTTACCAGCGTTCGAATGTCATTCTCATGGCGCGGACGTACCACAGCCAGCGGCAGCTCACGGTATACTGATGCGTCAGTTGCATACATTAATCGGGTAGACAGATCAGTAAATAGATCGCCTTCGATCCGGGAAGCCAGATCTGTGAGTAATTCCTGATTTTGTTCAGATATCCTCAGGTTCATATAATGAAATGAATTTATAATCCCCCAGCAAATTTAAGAGAAAATATATATTGCGGTTTTTCAAGAAACCAGATAAATTCCTTCTTTTTTAGATACATGATATAAATCATAACAAGAGAGGTTAGATTTATTCTTTTTTTTGCTATTTTTATGCACTACGGTTTTGCTTAATATAAATAACTGAATTACAATGGATTTACTGCAAGAAATAATACAAAAAGCCAGGACCCTCAATCAGAGGATCGTATTACCTGAAGGGACTGAAGAAAGAACCATCCAGGCAGCGGATCAGGTTATTGCCCAGGGTATAGCCCGTGTAATACTCATCGGTTCGCATGATGATATTATGAAAGAAGGCAAAAAGTTCAATCTGAAAAACCTGGATAAGGCCACAATTGTGGATCCAAATAAGCACGATAAAATGGATCATTATATTAATATGATGGTCGAACTCAGAAAGCACAAGGGTCTGACAAAAGAAGAGGCATCAAAGTTGATCAGGGATCCTCTTTACCTGGGTACACTGATGATAAAAAATGGTGATGCCGATGGTGAGGTGGCTGGTGCCATGAATGCTACCGGTGATGTCCTCCGGCCGGCTTTTCATTATATAAAAACGCTTCCCGGGATAAGTGTTGTCTCAGGAGCATTCATTATGATTCTTAAGGATAAGGAATTCGGAAATGATGGATTAATGATTTTTGCAGACTGTGCTGTTCATCCTGATCCCAATGAGAAGGAGCTTGCGGAAATAGCTGTTGCAACCGCAAAAACAACCAGGGCGATAGCCGGTTTTGAGCCAAGGATTGCGATGCTAAGTTTTTCGACTAAAGGGAGTGCCAAACATGAACTGGTTGATAAAGTTGTAAATGCCACCCGGATAGCCAAGGAGATGGATCCTTCGCTCAAGATTGAGGGGGAATTTCAGGCTGATGCGGCGATCATAGAAAGTATAGGAAAGAAAAAGGCTCCTGGCAGCGAAATTGCAGGGCATGCAAATGTGCTTATTTTCCCCGACCTGGATGCAGGTAATATTGCTTATAAGCTTGTACAGCGACTGGCACATGCAGAAGCCATTGGTCCTATTTTACAAGGAATGGCCGCCCCTATTAACGATCTTTCAAGAGGTTGTTCAGTAAGTGATAT
>CAZEKO010000141.1:0-5549 GCA_964512775.1 uncultured Bacteroides sp.
ATAATATTAACCAAATTAAGTGTTGGACTTTCTCTATAACTCGGTCCTCTGTGTTATTTTTATTCGTTTTGCAGAGTTTACTTCGGCCGCCAAAAGTTTGCCCTCACCGAAACAATAGAACCAGGTTTTATCGGAGTGTAGTAAACCAGCCTTATTATTAGACATCAAGTTCCCACTATCCCATATTAATGGTATTTTCTTCATATCTACACCAAATATCATTTGAATAATCTTCATGAACTTATTAATTATTGCTACTTCTTTAAAGCACTTAAGGTAAAATCCGGATTTGAAAATTGGTCAAACGATATAAGCACCATATTAAAGCTTTCAGTAATATCTATCTCCTGATTTTTCTGATAAATCCATGAATATTCTCCGGTAGTGTTCCATCTCCATCAAGGGCCCTGATAAATGAACTTCCAATTATTGCCCCGTTCGCAAAATTACAGGCTTGAATAAAAGTTTCATTATTTGAAATACCAAATCCTATCAACCTTGGTGTTTTCAGGTTAAGATTATTAACCTTTTTAAAGTAGGTTATCTGCGATTCGTCAAAATTTTTTATTGCTCCGGTAGTGGCAGATGTGGAAACCATATATAAAAAACCTTTTGAAATAGAATCCAGGTAAGTAATCCGCTCATCCGGCGTTTGGGGCGAAATCAGGAAAATGTTAAAGATATTATACTTTTCAAAAAGTGCTTCATATGATACCCGGTACTCCTCAACCGGGAGATCAGGAATAATGATGCCATCAATACCAGTCTTCTGGCATTTATGCAGAAAGGATTCCATTCCGAATTTAAAAACAGGATTTATATACCCCATAAGAATTAATGGAAGATCTGTTATTTCGCGCACCCCTTCTAATTGTTCAAAAAGAAGTTTTATGGTCATGCCATTAGAAAGAGCCTTTTCGTTGCTTCGTTGTATTACCGGTCCATCTGCAACCGGATCAGAAAAGGGCATTCCGATCTCAATCATATCTACACCTGCTTTATCCAATTCCTGAATCGTAAGAAGTGTGTCATTGAGTTCTGGATATCCTGCAGTAAAATAAATGGAAAGTATATTTTGCTTTTTAGCCTGAAAAAGCTTCTCTATGCGGTTCATTGAATTTAATTTTTATGTTTTGGCTTCCAAATAGGCCTGCATATCCTTATCTCCCCTGCCGGAGACATTTACAACAATAATATCAGTTTTTTTAACTTTTAATTTACCAAGAGCTGCGAGTGCGTGTGCTGATTCGAGGGCAGGAATTATTCCTTCGAGCCTCGTGAGTTCATATGCAGCAGTAAGAGCTTCTTTATCAGTGACATTCAAATAGTTTGCCCTGCCCGTTCGTGCCAGCCATGCATGAATTGGACCTACACCAGGATAATCGAGACCGGCAGAGATCGAATAAGGTTCTGTAATCTGTCCGTCCTTATTCTGCATAAGCAGGGTTTTGCTGCCATGGATGATCCCTGTTTCACCAACTGCAATTGTGGCTGCTGTAAGACCAGTATTTATTCCTTCACCTCCAGCTTCCACACCTACCAGCCTGACGTTTTTTCTGTTAATATAATGATAAAAAATCCCTGCTGCATTACTTCCTCCGCCAACGCATGCAAGAATATATCCCGGGTTTTCTGTCCCTTCTGCTTCCCTGAGTTGAGAAAGCAATTCTTCGCTAATAACAGACTGAAACCGTGCTACAAGATCAGGGTACGGATGAGGACCTACAACAGAGCCGATGATATAGAAAGTGTTTACAGGATTACATATCCAATCACGCAAAGCTTCATTCGTCGCATCCTTGAGGGTTTTGTTACCACTCCTTACCGGAACTACTCTGGCCCCAAGCATCTCCATCCTCTTTACGTTAGGTTCTTGTCTCACCATGTCGGTCTCGCCCATATAAACCACACATTCCAGTCCCATAAGTGCACATACGGTAGCCGCAGCCACTCCGTGCTGACCAGCACCTGTTTCAGCGATGATCCTGGTTTTCCCCATATTTCTTGCAAGTAATATCTGACCGATGGTATTGTTTATTTTATGGGAACCTGTATGATTTAAATCCTCTCGTTTCAAATAGATCTTTGCCCCATACTTGTTACTCAACCGCTTAGCAAAAAATAAAGGAGATGGCCTTCCGGCGTAGTTGCGGAGTAACCCGGTAAACTCTTTTTGGAACTCTGCCGATTCAATGATCTTGTGATAAACAGCCCTTAATGATTCTACATTCTGCCTGAGCATTTCAGGTACGAATGCACCCCCGAACTCACCATAATATCCATTCTTGTCAGCTGTAAATGTCTCGTTCATAATGATTTGTTTTTATTCCGAACGTCGTAAACAAATTTTTTCAGGATTTTAGCATCTTTTAATCCCGGCTTAACCTCAAACTTGCTGTTAAGATCAATTCCATAAAACGCTGGGTTGGTAATCTCCAGAATTTTGTAAACATCCCCAGGAGCAATACCTCCGCTAAGAAAAAACGGATGACCCAATTCGTAGTTATCAAGTATTTTCCAATCGAATTTATATCCCGATCCACCATATTTTGAGGTGGAAGCATCAAATAAAAAATAGTTTGTATAAGGGATGTATTTAGCACATAATTTGAATCCAGTACTGTCTTTTATATTGAAAGATTTAATAACATGAATACCTGCTTCACTGAGCCGACGGCATGTTTCAGAGCTCTCATCTCCGTGTAACTGTACCATATCAAGGGAGTATTTACGGATTGTTTCATTTATCTCATCAAAGCCAGTATTCACGAATACACCTACTTTTCTAATATCAGGGGGGAACTTGGTAAAGATTTCAGGATTTAATATTTTGGCAGCATAACGCGGGGAGGCCGGATAAAAGATGAATCCCATCAGGTCAGGTTTAAGATTTGCCACCTCAAGCATATTTTCCGGTTCACGCATTCCACATATTTTTATCATTAAACTCATTCCATACTCTTTTTTAAATCCTTCATAAACCGTGCAGCAGCCTTTCCTGGATTTTTCGACCTCATAAATTTCCCGCCGATCAAAAAGGCATTATACCCTGTAGTAAATAACTTTGTTACTTCTTTATATGTCTGAAAACCGCTTTCTGCCACCTTAAGGCAATTCTCAGGCAAACGTGAAAAAAGTTCTCTGGAATGATCCATACTAACCTCAAAAGTCTTAAGATTACGGTTGTTGACACCTATAATCTTTATTTTATGACTCATCTTTTCCAGATCCTTCTCATCATGGATTTCAAAAAGTACATCCATGCCAAGGTTTAAGGATAATTCGGTAAGCGCACCTACTTCCTTTTTACTTAAGACAGCAGCAATGAGCAAAATTGCGCTTGCCCCAATCGATTTTGATTCAACCACCTGGTACTCATCCACAATAAAATCCTTTCTTAAGAGAGGGATCTTAACAAAACCTGCCACATTCTGAAGGTCATGATCCGCTCCCCCGAAAAATTCCATATCAGTAATAATTGACATAGCAGCAATTCCTGCTTCCTCATACCCCCTCGCAACTTGCTCAGTTTCAGCATTAATGTTGATCATACCATTAGAAGGAGATTTTCTTTTAAACTCCCCAATGAGGGAAGGTCCTGGTTTTGCCAATGCGTCATGAAAGGAAGGCATTTCACGTTTAAAAAACGCCGAATTCTCAAATTTACTAACAGGAAAACACTTTTTTTTGCATTCAAGTTCACTCCTTTTAAAAGCTATAATTTTATCCAGTATATTCATTTTCTTAAAGTTCTAAAAGTTTTTTTAACGCATAAAATGCCTTGCCTCCATGTAATGAACTTTCTGCTATTTCAAAGCATTCCGGAATGCTTTTCCCTGGATAAAGTTTTCTCAGGGCCATCCCTGAATTAGCGATTACGGCTGCCTTCTGTGCATCAGAACCTTTACCTTCCAAAATATTTAAAAAGATCTTAACAGATTCTTCTACTGTTACACCACCTGAAAGATCCTCATGAGTAAGTCTGGGGAAACCAACCTTTTCCGGAGAAAGAAGTTCTTCTTCATGATTAGAGATCATCTTAAATTCACTGGTAAGCGAGATTTCATCGTACCCGTCCAATGAATACACAATTGTATAATTCTTATCGGTTTGCTGGTAAATGTAATTGTAAAGCCTTGCTGTCTCCAGACTCCATACACCCACGAACTGATTATGCGGGAATGAAGGATTAACCATTGGGCCGAGCATATTGAAAAAGGTTTTCATACTAAGTTCCCTCCTGATTGGGGCAATAGCTTTCATGGCCGGGTGAAATAAAGGTGCATGAAGGAAACAAATATTCGCCTTTTCCAACTGCTTCCTGAGGGTATCCCGGTTGTTTGTGAATTTATATCCCAGGTATTCCATTACATTGCTGGAACCACAGGCTGATGAGACCCCGTAATTGCCGTGTTTGGAGACTTTACCACCGGCTCCTGCAACAACAAACGACGACAGAGTGGAGATATTAAAAGTATTCTTTCCATCTCCGCCTGTCCCGCAAAGATCGATCGTTTCAAATTCAGAAAGGTCTGTTACCAGACACAAATCTAATAGCGCATCGCGAAAACCGGCCAGCTCATGAACAGTTATCATACGCATCATAAAAACCGTAAGAAAAGATGATACCTGTGAATTATTATATTCACTATTAGCAATTTTTTTCAATATATTCCTCGCTTCTTCCCTTTCAAGGGTAAGGTGGGATGTTAATCTTTGGAGAATATCTTTCATTTATATAAAAGTATCAATAAAATAATTTCTAAATTGTAATTCACTGTAATTCACTGTAAGTTCTTGAGGTTTATTTTTATAAATTACAGTTCTTTCATAGTCTCATTTTCAAATTTTTAAATTTACCTGACTTAAACATTCAACCAGTTAAGTAACATTCGTTTCCCATACCCGGTAAGAACCGATTCGGGATGAAACTGGATTCCTTTAACATCGTAAGTTAAGTGTGTTAAAGCCATAATCATTCCTTCATCATCCTTTGCTGTTATTTTGAGACCGGCTGGAAAATTATTTTCATTGATCACCCATGAATGATACCTTCCAGCAGTAAAACTTACCGGAATCTCCCTGAAAATTCTGTCGTCCTCATCCAATACAAATATGTTAGTTGCCACCCCGTGGTACACATGGTCAAGGTTAATCAGACTTCCCCCAAAAACCTCTGCTATGGCCTGACATCCCAAACAAACTCCCAGAATGCTCTTTTTAGGAGCAAAATGTCTGATCATTTTTTTTGTAATACCTGCCTGATCTGGAACTCCCGGCCCGGGAGAAATTACAATTTTGTCATATTTACTCATATCTTTCAGGCCGATCTCATCATTCCTGTAGACATCTACACACCCCTTGCTCAACTCTTTTAGAATATGAACCAGGTTGTAAGTAAATGAATCATAATTGTCCAATACCATTATTTTCATTGTTGCCTGTTTTAAGTTATCATATCCGTGAGGCCATTGCGATAGCTGCTTTCAGGGCACCAAGCTTATTATTCACCTCATTAAGTTCGTTTTCTTCAACAGAGGCAGCCACAA
>CAZEKO010000142.1:0-5472 GCA_964512775.1 uncultured Bacteroides sp.
TTCATATAATATAATGCCCTTCCATTGGTTAATGAGCTCAAAGTAGTCGAGTACTTATTCATTTCTGCCAGTGGAACTTTAGCAGAAATTTTTTCAAATCCTTTTTCACTGCTCATCCCCATTACGATTGCCCTGCGGCCCTGGAGATCACTCATGACATCGCCCATTCTTTCACCGGGAACCAGAACTTCCAGTTCATAGATAGGTTCCAGGATTTTTGGAGATGCATTCCTGAAAGCTTCCTTGAATGCATTTCTCCCGGCAAGTCTGAATGATATTTCATTGGAATCAACGGGATGCATTTTGCCATCGTAAACATATACCTTGATATCACGTGCATAGGATCCAGTGAGGGGACCTTCTTCCATTTTTTCCATGATACCTTTAAGAATTGCCGGCATGAATCTCGCATCAATTGAACCACCGACAATACAACTATTATAAATAAGCTTTCCACCCCAGGGGAGGTCGATATCTTCCTTATTCCGAATGCTTATCTTGAGATCTTTTCCGCCTATTTTGAAAGTTTTAGGATCGGCGGCCCCCTCAAAATATGGTTCAATAATCATATGTACTTCACCAAATTGTCCGGCGCCACCGGATTGTTTTTTATGCCTGTATTCGGACTGGGATATTTTAGTAATTGTTTCACGGTAAGGAATCTTTGGGGCTATAAATTGAGTTCCGATTTTATATGTATTGTCCAGGTGCCATTTAAGGATGTTCATATGATGTTCGCCCTGGCCGCTAATAATAATCTGTTTAAGTTCCTTTGAATATTCAATTCCGATAGTCGGATCTTCTTCATGAATACGGCTCAATGCTTCTCCCAGTTTTTCTTCGTCTCCTTCCGTGATCGGTTTAATTGCTGTTCTGAATTTTGGTTCAGGGAATGATATAGGTGGAAATTCAAAGGAAACATTTGAAGCTGTCAGGCTGTGATTTGTTTTTGTATTTTTCAGTTTAACAGTCGCGCCGATATCACCAGCGACAAGCTTTGGAATTTTTATCCTCGTTTTGCCTGCAACGACAAACAGTTGTGATAATCTTTCTTTTGTCCGGTTATTATTATTTACAAGGTCAGCGCTTTCGTTCACTTCCCCTGATATAACCTTGAAATAATTAATTTCACCGATATGAGATTCATATTCAGTTTTAAACACAAACAAAGAAGTAACTGCTGAAGGATCGTATTTAATTTCTTTTCCATCTTTTGTCTTGATAGGTCCAACATCAGCAGGTGAAGGGAAAACATTCGCTATAAATTCCAGGAGACGGCCAACACCCATATTATTTTCAGCTGACACGCAAAAAACAGGAGAGATGCTGCCTTGCAGAAAGCCAGAAGTTATTCCTTTTCGTATTTCATCCTCATCCAGAGTATCCTTCTCAAAGAATAGCTCCATAAGTTTTTCATCATTTTCCGCAGCCTTTTCGATAAGCTCATTATGTAGTTTACCGGCATGTTCTTTTTGATCGGCTGGTATATCGACAGCTTCTGCTTTACCACCCCCCTTTGGATATTTGTACATTTTCATTTTCAATACATCAATGATCGAATCAAAAGCAGGGCCGGCATTAAGGGGATATTGTGCCAGAACTACATCTTTGCCAAACCTTTCTTTTATACTTTCATAGGCTTTTTCAAAATTAGCCTTGTCATGATCGCACTGGTTAATTACATATACGACCGGTTTCTTAAAACTATCAGTAAATCTGCTATGGATTTCCGTCCCAACTTCAACTCCATTTTGAGAGTTAATAACCATTATTGCAGTATCTGCAACAGAAAGGCTTGATACGACACCGCTGATAAAATCATCTGCTCCCGGAGCATCAAGTATATTAATTTTTGTATCCAGATATTCTGTATAAAGCAGGCTTGAATAAACTGACCTTTCATTTTCCTGTTCAATTTCCCTGAAATCTGAGACAGTATTTTTCTGGTCAGTCTTCCCTTTTCTGGTGATTACCCCGCCCTCGAATAACATTGCTTCGGCAAGTGAAGTTTTACCTGAACCTGAATGTCCCAGCAACACGATATTTCTGATTTTTTCAGTCTGATAAGTTTTCATTCGTAATTTAAATTATAAGATTAAAACTGTTTGTGATTTATTATTTCCCTAACTGTGAATGTGTTAAAGACCCTTCCCAGCGCGAATTTGCAAAAGTAATAATTTTCTATAAAGAATCAAGTTACGCTTATCAATTTTAATCCGGAGAGCCAGGTATCTAAAATCCGTTAAAACAACAGCCATAATTCGTGATAAAACGGATTGGAAATAACAAAAGAATATCAATGAAATCAATTAGTACAGCCGTTTTTCAGAATTTCGAATTTTTTTTTATTGTTTTCAAAAAAAAAGTATACCTTTGCCCACCGATTTATTAACGAGGTACCAAAAAACAAGCAATTACTAGTTATGCCTACAATTCAGCAATTAGTTAGAAAAGGAAGAAGCAAACAGATTTATAAAAGCAAGGCTCCTGCACTTGATTCCTGTCCGCAGCGAAGGGGGGTATGTGTACGCGTCTACACAACCACTCCCAAGAAGCCGAATTCAGCGATGCGTAAAGTGGCAAGAGTCAGACTGACAAATCAGAAGGAGGTTAACGCATATATTCCTGGTGAAGGACATAACCTGCAGGAACATTCAATTGTATTGATAAGGGGTGGCAGGGTCAAGGATCTGCCGGGCGTAAGGTATCATCTTATTCGTGGGGCATTGGATACTTCAGGTGTTGAGGGAAGATCTCAGCGTCGGTCAAAATATGGTACAAAAAGACCAAAAAAATAGTTTATATATAATATATATTGTATAAATGAGAAAAGGAAAACCAAAAAGAAAGGAATTAATTCCAGACCCAAAATTCAATGATGTTCTGGTTACAAGATTCGTTAACAATTTGATGGAACGAGGTAAAAAAAGTGTTGCATACACCGTTTTTTATAATGCTATCGAAATGGTTAGCGAAAAGACAAAGGGAGAGAATAAACCCGCACTGGATATCTGGAAGAAAGCCCTTGAAAATATAACACCACATGTGGAGGTAAAGAGCAGAAGGGTAGGAGGAGCAACATTTCAGGTGCCGCAGGAAGTCAGACCTGACAGGAAGATTACCCTCAGCATGAAGAATTTGATAAGCTATGCCAAATTAAGGACAGGTCATTCAATGAGTGAAAAACTGGCTGGTGAAATTCTTTCTGCATATCATGAGGAAGGTGGTGCTTTTAAAAAGAAGGAAGATATGCACCGAATGGCAGAGGCCAACAAAGCATTTGCCCATTTCAGGTTCTGATATGAATAATTGAGATTTGTAATTCAGGTGAACAAGGATCTTAAACATACAAGGAATATTGGCATAATGGCCCACATTGATGCGGGTAAGACGACTACCACGGAAAGGATATTGTATTACACCGGTCTCACCCATCGTATGGGAGAAGTTGATGATGGTGCCGCCGTTATGGATTGGATGGCTCAGGAGAAAGAACGGGGGATCACTATTACATCAGCTGCTATTACAAGTTACTGGAATTACAAGGGGCAGGATTATAAGATCAACATAATTGATACTCCCGGTCATGTGGATTTTACTGTTGAGGTTGAACGCTCTCTCCGTGTCCTTGATGGAGCAGTTGCTTTGTTTTGCGGAGTAGGTGGTGTTGAACCACAATCAGAGACAGTTTGGAGACAAGCCGACAAATATAAAGTCCCGCGTATTGCTTTCGTCAATAAAATGGACAGGGTTGGATCAGATTATTTTCGGGTCGTAAATGAAATTGAGCATAAGCTGGGAGCCAAACCGGTTCCTATGCAAATTCCTGTCGGAAATGAGGATAAATTCAAAGGAGTAGTAGATCTCATTGAACGGAAATCTGTGATCTGGGAAGATGACGATACGCTCGGCATGAACTATAAATACACTGAAATACCATCTGATCTTGTGGAAACAGCAGAGGAATGGAGAGAAAAACTGGTAGAATCGGTGTGCGAGTCAGATGATACCCTGCTCGAAAAGTTTTTCGCCGACCGGGAATCCATAACAACTGACGAATTTATTGAAGCAATCAGGAAAGCAACTATCAGCCTGAAAATAGTTCCGGTTTTTTGCGGTGCTGCTTTCAAAAATAAAGGAGTACAAAAACTACTTGATGGTATTGTTGCACTTCTCCCCAATCCGATTGACATAGGTCCGGTAAAAGGGATAAATCCATATATAAAAAAAGAAGAGGTCAGGGCCCCGGATGTTTCACAACCATTCGCTTCTCTGGCCTTTAAAATTGCGACCGATCCTTATGTCGGAAAGCTTGCCTACCTGAGAGTATATTCCGGTTCATTAACTACAGGGGAACAGGTTCTCAATTCCAGGACAAATAAGAAAGAAAGGATCACCCGCCTTTACCAGATGCAATCAAATAAGCAAAATCCTATTGATAAAATAGAAGCTGGCGATATTTGTACAATAGTAGGTTTTAAAGATATAAAAACAGGAGATACACTTTCAGATCCGAAAAGACCAGTTTCACTGGAGTCGATGATATTTCCTGAACCAGTAATCAGTATTGTCGTAGAACCAAAGACCGTGGCCGATATCGACCGGATGGCACAGGCTCTTAATAAGCTTACTGACGAAGATCCTACCTTTATTGTCAGGACTGATGAAGAAACCGGTCAGACTATTATTAACGGAATGGGTGAACTTCACCTTGAAATTTTATTAGATCGAATGAGGAGAGAATTTAATGTCGAATGCAACCAGGGATTGCCCCAGGTAAACTATAAAGAAGCCATTACTCAGTTGGTTGAGCACAGGGAGGTATTTAGTAAACAAACAGGAGGCAAATGGAGATACGCGGAGATCATGTTTGATATGTTGCCCTCTGACAATGGTTTTGTCGGACTTCAATTTATCAATGAAATCAAACATGATGCTATACCTGCCAAGTTTATCCCGTCTGTAGAAAAAGGCTTTAGGGAAGCCATGCAGAATGGTCCTCTGGCAAGCTATCCTCTTGATAATTTGAAAGTTGTGTTAAAAGATGGGGTATTTAATCCTGCTGAATCTGATGAACTTGCTTTTGAACTTGTAACCAAAATTGCATTTCGGAAAGCTGCACAGATGGCTAAACCTGTTTTACTCGAACCTATAATGTCAGCTGAGGTCGTCACGCCTGAAGAATATATGGGAGATGTGATTTCAGATTTCAACAAAAGACGCGGGCAGATCGAAGGGACTGAAACTAAAGCAGGATCCAGGGTAATAAAGGCAAAAGTGCCCCTTGCTGAACAATTTGGGTATGTGACCACATTGCGGACCTTAACATCCGGAAGGGCAACTTCAACTATGGAATTTTCGCATTATCAGGAAGTTCCATTTGATATTGCCAGGGTGGTACTTGAAAGAATTACCGGTAAAACTTTGTTTGTCTGATGTATTTGAAGTGAACAGTGAACAGTGAACAGTGAA
>CAZEKO010000143.1:0-5385 GCA_964512775.1 uncultured Bacteroides sp.
TTCATAATCCAGCCGAAATATCCTGTATCGGTTTTCAGGATCTGCTCGACCGGCACACCCTTGTATTTTCCGAAATTAAACACTTCCACTCCCTTTTCATTATAGACTATCCGCCCTGCAAAATCAACATTTTTTGTCTGGGCTGAAAAATCTGACAGCCAATTAACATCATTTTCAAGGTTTGTATACTGGTCGAGCTGCGCCTGCAGGATTTCAAATGTAGCCCGGGTGTCACCTTCGGCTGTATGAGCTTCCTTCAGGTCTTTATTGCAATAAAATTTATAAGCGGCAATTAGCGTCCGCTGTTCCATCTTGTGAAAAATAACCTGGACATCCACGAACTTCCTTTTTTTCAGGTCAAATTCAATGCCTGATCTTAGAAACTCCTCCGCAAGCAATGGTATATCAAACTTATTAAGGTTATACCCGGCAAAATCACAACCCTCAAACTCATTAGCCAGTGTTTGTGCCAGTTCATTGAATTTCGGAGCATCCTTTACATGTTCATCAAGGATTCCATGAATATCGGAAGCTTCCTTAGGAATAGGAATGCCCGGATTTACCAGTATTGTTTTGCTGTATTCTTCGCTGCCGGGAAATATCTTAAGGTAAGAAATCTCAACAATACGATCTGTCACAATATTGATCCCTGTTGTTTCAAGGTCAAAAAAAATGAGAGGATTTCGGAGATTTAATCTCATCTGGATAGCGAGGTTATGCATTGATCATCATCGGCATCAGCAGCATGAGTATATCCTCATTCTCATTTTCCGGTTCTGCCGGCAGAAGGATTCCTGCCCGGGTTGGATCTGACAATTCTAAAAGGACATCCCCTGAAGAAATATTCGACAGGATCTCCATAAGAAATGTTGACTTGAAACCAATCTCCATCTCATCACCCTCATACTGGCAATTTAACCTTTCATATGCTGAAATCGAAAAATCAAGGTCCTGGGCTGATACTGTAAGCTGATTACCCGTTAACTGTAATTTCACCAGATTGCTTGCCTGGTTTGAATATACAGAAACGCGCTTTAGTGAATTCAGGAATTCAAGCCGGCCGATGGTAAGTTTATTAGGATTATTCTTTGGAATAACAGAATTATAGGATGGATAATTTCCCTCGACCAGACGGCAAACAAGCCTGTAATCTCCCAGGTTAAAGAAAGCATTCTTATCATCAAACTCAAGTAAAACAGCATTTTCCACCTTTGGCAGAACATTTTTCAGCACACCTGCAGGTTTCTTTGGTAGTATAAATGTAGAGCTTTCCTCAGATTTGGCATCTGTCCTTTTGTACCTTACCAGTTTGTGTGCATCTGATGATACAAATGTCAGGTCATCAGGTGAAAGTTCAACAAGAATACCGTTCATTACCGGCCTCAGTTCATCATCGGCAGTTGCAAAAAGCGTTTTAGAAACACCATTAAGCAAAACATCAGGCGCAACCTCAATAGAGGATTTTTTATCCTTCTTGATAACAGGCATTTGCGGAAAATCAGCAGCATTCTGTCCAACAATCGTAAACTTGCCATTCTCAGAACTGATTACAACAGAAAGATTACTAAGATTGACCTCAAAAGTCAGCGGCTGCTCCGGGAATTCTTTTAATGTGTCGGTTAGTATCCTTGCTGGAATAGCTATTCCACCCGAATCAGCAGCATTTTCCAGATCCATCCTGGATACCAGCGTGGTCTCAAGGTCCGAAGCAGTGATCTCCAAATCCTTACCATCAAGTTTAAAAAGGAAATTATCAAGGATGGGTAGTGTATTTTTTGCACTGATTACCCTGCTAACTGCCTGAAGATGACCAAGCAGACTCGTACTCGACACAACAAATTTCATTGTAAATATTTTTAGTTATTAAGGATATTCTGTAGGTCAATTATACAAATTATTTTTTTCCTTTTCAAGGAAATAGCCGATATCTTTAATCACGGGGTCTAATTCTACATACTTAACTACTACCACGTCAGTATTATTGATAATCGCAATAAGCCGGTTCAGGTCAACCTCGGGTGGTGCATCCTGATGAAAAATATACCAAGGAAAAGTTTTTACCTGTATCACATTGTTCCTTGAATCTCTAACAGTGATGATGTCCGCCGGATCATCTTTATTCAAACCAGCCTGAGTCATTTTTTCATCATCTGACAGAAATCGTTCAAAAGAAACAGATGAAAAATAACTCAAATATTGACCGGCCTTTTCATCAAGGACATCCGGAACTTCTGTACTGTCGGTATAAGTATAAAGCTTATACCCATTATTTATATCATTCACGAGGTGAAAAGATTTATCCGGCTGAAGCCTGATATACATGCTTATTGAAAATATTTCATCCTCCCTGAACCTGAATATTGAATTATCTCTCCAATAGTTGACTTCATCCACGAAATATCTTGCCAGGTTTCTTTCAGGATATCCCGGGATCCCAACTCTGAACGGCTGATCAGAGTGTTCCATCATCATGTAGGTTGTATTTGTATGAACCGTGTCATGGTACATTAATATAACATGCGGATTTTTCCTTTCCGTAACAATCGTTATTCTTTTCCCTTCTTTTATAAGTTTGTCTGTAATTTCACTTCTGATTGCACCAGGGACGGGTGCACTGATCTGTAACCTGGAAATAAGTTTTAATAATCCTGTAATACTTTTATTACCAGCAGAATAATGGCCGTTGATCATCCAGTGTCCCTGCATTCTTTCAAGAATAACAGTGTTGTCCGGGGATCGGATCTCGATAAGGCTAATCAGTCCTGTATCTTTGACTGCAAATTGATTTTCATCCCGGTTAATTGTTCCGGACCGTTTGTTAAGTAAAATTACAACGGTAATGGCCAGAAGGAAAATAAATAAAATATAGAGCCAGTATTTCTTTTTCATCTGTATACTTTCTTCCGGTAAAGATCCACACCCACACCTAAAAGGATAATCAGGATCATAGGTGAGATAAGGTTAATCAGTTCCCATTTCAGTTTTTCATCACTGACCTTCTGCCTGTCAAGAAGCCTTAATTTGAACTCTCTTCCACGGAGGCTGATCAGTCCGCTTGCATCAGTCATATAGTTTACGGCATTGAGTATGAAATCACCATTCCCAAAAACCTGGGAAGTATAGCGGTCATATCCCAGGGGCTCAATAACAGGCCCATCAGGAGTTGACACCACTTCATTTCTGATTATATCACCATCTGAAACAACAATCATACTGGTCCGGGCACCTGATGTTCTTATTTCTGGCGGATTGCCGGATACTCCCTCAGGTATGGCCCGGTTCTTAAATACCGATTCAAATGAACCTTCCAGCAGTACCCCTACCGGCAGATTTGACTGGTTATACTCAGATTCGTTCTGAGCAATGTCTGATTCCCTGAGTGATATTTGTTCAGGTAGCTGGACACGCTTTGTATATGGTGATGTGGCCAGCAGGACTTTCTTTTTTATAGCACCCGGTTCTCCAACAGTATCGATGGAACTGGCAAATTCCAGCTTGATCATGTTCAGGCTTTTGGTGATTGGATGATCAAGGACAGGTGCTATTACAGGGAAATAGTGCCACGGGCTGAGGCTCCATTGGGGTGAACCTCCGGCAAGCCCCTTGTTCACAGGAATGACATGACACTGAATATCTTTAACCAGATCCGGATTTAATCTTACCCCATACCGGAATAGCTGGTCATCAATATTAAGTGGCGAATAAAACGCAAATGTTGCCCCATCCAGCAGACTATCCATGCTCACATTTACCTCATCAAGAAGCCACAGGACCCTGCCACCGTTCATTATGTACTGGTCGATTACAAATTTATCGCTTTCATTAAACCTCTGCCCTGGCTTGGCGATGATAATTGCTGCATAATTATCAAGACAACCATAATTACCCCCTATGGTCCCCCTGTCGACCTGGTAAAAATTAGCCAGGCTTTTGGTAATATCTCCCGTATGAAGTTCATCCAGTTCTCCATGTCCTTCAATAAAGGCTACCTTTTCAACCTTTTCACTGTTCAGGTTCCGGATCATACTGATAAATTCATATTCCAGAGTCTGGATTGAATTATTAAGGTTGACCTCAGCATTAAATCCGGGATTGTTTTTAAGCAGGTTAACGGCTACATCCACTCCGGCATAGGAAATAATTGCACCGGGGAAAATGATCTTCTGCATGGTACTTCCATCCTTCTGTTTAACCTGGATATTTGTAGGCTGAAGTCCCGACTTATATAGCTGTGCAGTAATGTTTCTCCGGATGCCCGGGTCAGGGTCTTCGAGCGGATCGATAAAATCGTACCGGATATTAGCGGGTGAATGCCATCTGAATTCATCCAGAAGCTCACTGATTGCGGTTTTCATCCTTATAAACCCTGATGGAAGCTCGCCATCAAGATATACTTTAATATAAACGATATCATCCAGATTGGTTAATATCTCTTTAGTCGCAGGTGAAAGAGTATAGCGTTTCTCAGTCGTCAGGTCAAACCTGTAGTAATAAGATGATCCTATGAAATTCAATAAAAAAATGATCACCAGTGTGATTACAAGTTCAACTATGTGCTGATTTCTTATTTTACGCCTTTTCATTTTAAAAAAAATACTACCAGTTCCTGCTTTGCAGTTTAATTTTAGTCAGTAAAAGAAATATGAAGATTACACTGATATAATATAGTATATCTCTTGTATCCAGGACTCCTCTGCTCATTGACCTGTAATGCTCATTAATCCCGAGTTTGATGATGAAGGTGGAAAATCCTCCGAAAACATCCAGCGATGAGAGGTAGTCAAAACCTATATAAAAAAGAAAACAGAGAAGCAGGGAGATTATAAATGAAACAATCTGATTTTCAGTGAGTGAGGAGACAAATATGCCGATAGCCGCATAAATACCTGCCAGGAAAAGCAAGCCGATATAAGAGCCCCATGTGCCCCCGGAATCGATGTTCCCGCGCGGACTACCGAGGCGGCTGATGGAATAAAAATAAATCAGGGTAGGCAGGATAGCTAATAAAATCAACACCATTGCAGCAAAATATTTTGCCAGTACGATCTGCATATCGGAGAGGGGCCTGCTTAGCAGGAGTTCCATGGTACGACTTTTTTTCTCTTCAGCAAATGTCCTCATTGTGATTGCCGGAATGAGAAAAAGGAAAACCCAGGGAGCGAGAATGAATAAGGATTCAAGTGTGGCATAACCATTATCCATGATATTTAGATTGCCTTTGAAAACCCATAGGAACAGTCCATTGGCAATCAGAAAAACGATAATGACAACGAATCCGGAAAGGGAACTCAGGAACGAGGTTATTTCTTTTTTAAACAGGGAATACATCGGTGGTGGTTGCAATACGTTATAAAAATACTCATTTTTAATGTCCGCTCAAATCTT
>CAZEKO010000144.1:0-5343 GCA_964512775.1 uncultured Bacteroides sp.
GAAAGAATTTATTCACATAAATCATTCAAGTTTCGTGTTGCAAGATTCTAGAAGCAGGTTTCCAGGCATGCATAACCTGGAAAAACAGGCAACCGGCAACCTGAGAAATCAAGCATAAATCCCTTACAGTGAAACAAATGTAATCCTCTGATGATCGGAATCCCTTTGATAAGGGCTGATAAAAATTAATATGGACTGTTGATTTAAATCACCTCTGGCCCTCCCATAAATGTTAATATAATAACAAAAGATCAGAGATATATTGCATCAAAATATTAATTATTAGACTTTTAAACCTGATAATAGGTTGCATTAAAGTCAATCGGTATTGAGGAATTTTCTGGAAATATACCTTACGGGGTACCAGGCTGCTAGAAATCCAATGAAGATAACTGTAAAAAAAACCTTCAGAACATCAGGGAATTTATAAACTACTGGATATGCATCTATAATAAAAGAACCGGATCCGCTCAGTTTTATTAAACCAAATCTTGCTTGCAGCCATGCGATAATGGATCCAATTACAAGACCAATTATTGCACCAAGAATTGAGATCATCCATCCTTCCATAAGAAATATCCTGCGAATCAGTGTATTGGATGCCCCCAGATTTCGTAAGGTTTTAATATCTTCTTTTTTATCCAGGATCAGCATTGTTAATGATCCGATTATATTAAATGAAGCTACGATCAATATAAATGTAAGGATGAAAAAAATTGCCCATTTTTCGGATTTCATAATCCTGTAAAATAAAGCATTTTGATCATTTCTGTTCTGAACAAGAAATTCATTTCCAACAATATGTCTGATCTCATCCTGAACCATTTCAACATCAGTTCCCGGTTTAAGCTTTAACTCAACAGCGCTGACTTCATCCTGATATCCAAGCAGTTCACGGGCAAATGATATGGGCACAATAATGTATCTGATATTATGTTCCTGTTCAATGCTGAAAATTCCTGACGGGAAAATGAATTTTCTGCTTATAGCCTGTTCAGGATTCATGGAGATATTTCCTGTTCTTTTAATGGAATAAATGTTTATTGGATTAAGAAATGTAAGTCCAACTCCGAGATAGTATGCAACACCCTGTCCGATAACAGCATACGGCCTGTTCTTTTCCATCAGTAAAAAATTCCCCTCAACTATCATTGTATCTATTCCTGTTACATTTGCAAATTCATCATCGACTCCCTTCATGGTTGCAATATATTGCCTTTCAGCATACCGGAGCAGGACATTTTCTTCAAGCACTTCAGAGAAGTTGATAACGCTCCGGTGGTTTCTGACATCAGAAAAACCATAGGCTGAAGGTGAGAAAGTTTTGCCTTCGGAGAGAATAATCTTTATTTCAGGATCAAAAGTGCTGTAAAGCGATTTGATCAGATCATCAAATCCATTGAAAACCGAAAGTATAACAATAAGTGCCATTGTACCGGTTGCAACCCCTAAGACAGATATGCCTGATATTATATTAATGACATTCTGTGATTTTTTAGAGAACAGGTATCTTTTTGATATATAAAATGGCAGATTCATGTTTCTTTCATTTCATTCCTTCTTGTTCAATTTATACTTGCTTTAACTATTAAACCTGTCCCGCTTTTGTGTTTAATATTAACATCAAGAAAGTTAAGCAAAAGCGTAAAAGGAAATGTCAGAATATAATAAAACGGAAGGATAATATAAAACAATTTTGAGCGGCTTAACATGATAATTGGGTATTTCATTGATATTCTCCAGGAGATTTTACCGGGTTTTCCATATGAATATTTTGATTTGATTTTCATAAATCCGGCAGACCTTAATTTTTCCTCAATTTCAACAACATTGTAACCATCTCTAACATGCTCTTCAATAAATGATTCCGTGTCATTATCATGGACATCTGAACCACCCTGGTCAGAAGGAGTAGAAATCAGGACAACACCCCCTGGTTTCAGGGATTTTACAAAATTTCTGAAAACCTGTACGTCATTCTCAATATGCTCCATTACATCTACGCAAAGAATCAAATTATAAGTATTCTGTTCATTAATGGTGGTAAGATCTGCAACTTTAAAATTCACCTGGTGTTCTCTATTGATTTTTTTAATGAAATCATTGCAATCCCGGATTTGTTCAGTTTTTACGTCAACACCTGTAATTATCCAGGATTTTGAAAGTTTCATCATATAATATGTATACTGGCCAAATCCGCTTCCTGCATCCAACACCCGGATACTACCTGTATTTTCTTTCCTGTATTTTTTGAGTTCTTTATTAATATGCCATGCTCTCAGCAATAACAGATTCAGAAGGTTGTAAAATAAAATTCTGAGCGATGGGGATCGGTTAAAAAATGCACCCAGGCCTTTTTTTATAGGATCATATTGCATGACAGACTATTGTTTAAGCAGCCTTTCAATATTTTCAAGGTAGTCGAGGGAATCATCGACTATAAAAACAAGTTCAGGTATAATTCTTACCTGGTGTCTGATCCTGTTTCCAAGTTCATGACGGATTCTGGAATGTTTTTCGTTGACTTCAATCAGTGGATCTTTATCCTTCTGCAAAGGATATATTGAGAGATAAACCTTTGCCAGACTTAGGTCTGGAGTAATTCTGACAACAGTGACGGAAATCATTTTTCCTCCATAATGAGTCTTACCTTCCCTCTGAAAAATATCTCCAAGTTCTTTCTGAATCAGACGTGCAACTTTGTTTTGTCTTGTTGTGGTCATTGAATTCAATTTGATGTAAAATTAGGATTTTTAGATAAACAACACTTTTGTTAGTTTTGTACTTCCAAGAAAATATAAAATAAGAAATGGAAACTGTTCTCAGTGGAATAAGGCCAACAGGGAATCTTCACCTGGGTAATTACTTTGGTGCTGTAAGGAATTTTGTAAAAATGCAGTATGATTATAAATGTTTTTTCTTTGTTGCAGATTTGCACTCGCTTACAACGTATCCTACACCTGAAGATCTGCACGGAAATATTAAGCGGGTTCTTTCAGAATACCTGGCAGCAGGAATAGATCCTGAAGCAGCTACATTATATATACAGAGTGATGTTCCTGAAGTTTCACAGTTATATTTACTGCTTAACATGAATGCTTATGTGGGTGAACTTGAGAGGACAACAACCTTCAAAGAAAAAGTCCGGACACAGCCTGATAACGTTAATGCAGGTTTACTGACATATCCCGTATTAATGGCAACAGATATTATTATTCATAGAGCTAATAAAGTACCAGTTGGAAAAGACCAGGAACAAAATCTTGAAATGACACGAAAGTTTGCCCGGAGGTTTAACACAATGTATAAGGTTGAATATTTTCCCCTTCCTGAGCCATTTAATTTTGGTGAGAAATTGATTAAGATCCCGGGACTGGATGGATCCGGTAAAATGGGAAAAACTGAAGGGAACGGGATATTCCTGGCAGATGAACCGGATGTCATCAGGAAGAAAGTGATGAGAGCAGTTACAGATAAAGGCCCGGAGAAACCAAATCAGAAAATGCCTGAACCAATCAAAAATTTATTTACGATCCTTGATGTAGTCTCTTCCAGGGATACAATAAAGTACTTCCAGCAGCAGTATAAAACATGCAAAATACGTTATGGAGATTTTAAAAAACAATTGGCTGAAGATATTATAAAAGTAACATCCCCTATCAGGGAGAGGATACTTGAAATTCAAGCTGATGATACTTACATAAGGAAGGTAGTAAAACTGGGAACAGAAAAGGCACGGGCGAGCGCATCACAGACTCTCAAAGATGTCAGGGACATTATTGGATACAAAACTTTCTGAAATAAAAAAACCGGGTCTTGGCCCGGTGCCCTGAAAATTTCGTTTCAGGTATATGATGGGGGAACTGTCAATTAATATATATCAAAAGTTATGCCAAAAAACAATAAGTCATCGAGTCCACAAGTCCAAGTCCACAAGTCTGATATTACAACTATAAACCATAAACTTTAAACTGAAAACTGATTATGATTACTCCTAAAGAAGAATTTGCCAGCTATGGTTCCTTTTCATTCAAGGATTCTGTTAATTATTCGGATAATGCGATTGTCAGCAAGCAAATCATAAAAAAATCATCCGGGAATATAACCCTGTTTGCTTTTGATAAAGATCAGGAATTGAGTGAGCATACAGCTCCCTTTGATGCACTTGTTCAGGTTTTGGAAGGGACGGTTCGTATTCGTATTGATAAAACCGAATATCAGCTTAATGAAGGATTAAGTATTATTATGCCTGCGAATATTCCCCATGCCTTATATGCCATAAAAAAGTTTAAAATGCTTCTGACAATGATTAAATCATAAAGACCAGTTAATTTCTTTCTTACCCTGATTACGTAAAATCTCATTGGTTTTTGAAAAGTGCTTACAACCAAAAAAACCGGCAGTTGCAGAATATGGTGATGGATGCGCTGCTTTCAGGATAAAATGCTTTTTAGTATCAATAAGATATTCCTTGGCCTGCGCAAATTTTCCCCAGAGAAGAAAAACAAGGCCAGTTTTTTCATTAGATAATTTCCTTATCACCTGATCGGTAAACATTTCCCAACCTTTATTCTGATGTGAACCGGGTTGATTTGCCCTTACAGTCAGGGTGGCATTTAAGAGCAAAACTCCCTGCCTGGCCCATAATTCCAAATTGCCATGATTAGGAATGGGTAATCCAATGTCGTTTTGAATTTCCTTAAAAATATTAATAAGTGATGGGGGCGGAATGATGCCGAAAGGAACAGAAAAACATAATCCATGAGCCTGGCCTTTCCCATGATAGGGATCCTGACCAAGGAGGACAACTTTTACAGAATCGAATGGCGTCATTTCAAAGGCAGCGAAAATCTGGTTTCCGGGAGGAAAGATCATGAATTGTTTTTTTTCTTCAACAAGAAAATTCCTGAGGGTATGAAAATAAGCAAGGTTAAATTCATCGATCAACACGTTTTTCCAGCTCTCATTAATTTTAGGATCTATCTTTTGTGCTTCCATTTGTGTTAATTATAGCATTTTTTTTAGAACTCCATTCAATAAACATCCTTGCAATGTTTGTTGCATGGCCGGCAATTGTTCGGAACATAGTAATCAGTTCAAGATGGGTTTCACTGCTTGATACAGATTCAGCAATTTCTTCCCTCAGTCTTTCATAGTGATGCTTTTCCAGCTCAAAAGCCATATACCTGTATTGTTCATATTTTATCTTCATCTCCTGGGCTTTTTCAAGATTCAGTTCACGAAAGAGATCAATTGCCCGGGATAGTTGTTTGATTGCTTTACTATGATATTCAATGAGTTCATTTTTACCGGCATCAGAAAACTCAAGATTACCTGCCAACC
>CAZEKO010000145.1:0-2361 GCA_964512775.1 uncultured Bacteroides sp.
CTTTTAAGATGCATCGTCGACTGTTGTGCATCGATCAGATCAAAATCCCACGAGATTAATTTCCTGACCAGGTTGTAAAGTGCAATTTTGCTGGCATCCTTAATTAAATAAAACATCGACTCACCAAAGAATATCCGGCCCAGAGATACTCCATATAATCCTCCTGCAAGGCCACCATGGAAATATGTCTCGACAGAATGTGCATAACCTTCTGAATGAAGCCTCCTGTATGCAACCATCATTTCACTGGTGATCCATGTATCATCCTGACCTTTACGTTTAACAATGGCACAATTCTCTATTACTCTGTCAAATGCAGAATCAAATCTGACTTCAAACTTACCTGAATGAATTGTCTGTTGAAGTGATTTTGAGATCCTGAATTTCTTTGGAAAAAGAACCATTCTCGGATCAGGTGACCACCAGAGTATCGGTGACCCTTCAGAATACCAGGGAAAAATACCCTTTGAATAAGCCTGAATCAGGGTCGGGATTTCAAGGTCTCCACCAGCAGCAAGTAAGCCATCACTTTGTGATAATTCCGGATCAGGAAAAATAATGTCACCCATATAGTCTATTCATATTGAATTATTCATTCAAAAATAATTAAGTTTCCTAAGAAGACCTCTTCCTGAATTGCAGGTTCATTTTTCAATTATTATTATATCTTAGCATATTGTGCAGCAAAATATAATTCTTAATCGTCTTTTTTAAAAAAACCTGATGCTAAAAAATTATTTACTGATTGCTTTTCGAAATATCATTAAAAACATTGGTTTTTCCTTAATAAATATCCTGGGATTATCCATAGGTATAACCGCTACTTTACTCATTTTACTGTGGGTTCAGGATGAATTGAGTTTTGACAGATTTCATGAGAATGCGGAAAATCTTTATCAGGTGGAAGAAGATCAATATTACTCCGGTGAAGTGTACCATGTTACGGTTACCCCTTATCCCAGCGGACCGGTTTGGAAGGAGGAAATTCCTGAAATAAAAGATGCATGCCGTTATCAATGGCCATCAGGTATGCTTTTCAGGTACGGAGAAAAAGCATTTTATGAAGGAGGTTGTGTTGCCGTGGATCAATCCTTTTTTTCGATGTTCTCATTTCCACTTATTAAGGGTGATAAGCAAACAGTTCTGACAGAACCATTTTCCACAGTCCTTACTGATGAAACGGCAAAAAAATATTTTGGAAATGAAGATCCAATAGGTAAAATCTTACTGGTAAATAATAAATATGAATTTACCGTTTCTGGTGTTGTTGAAAAACCTCCGAAAAACAGCACGCTGTCTTTCGACATCCTGGTTCCCTTTGATTATCTGAAAGAAGTCGGAGAATTTAATGATGGGTGGGGAAATAACTCTATCCGCACCTATGTGCAGTTGCATGAAAACGCTATACCTGATACCGTTAACAGGAAACTGACCAAGGTTGTCAGGGATCATGAGGAAACAACCACCGATTTCCTTGTTTTGCCCTTTACCAGGATTCATCTTCATCAACATTTCGGTTATGGACATGATCCAGGAGCAATCGTTTTAGTATATATTTTTTCGATTATAGCAGCATTTGTTCTGTTAATTGCTTGCATTAATTTTATGAATCTGTCGACTGCCAGATCAGCTAACCGGGCAAGAGAGATAGGTATGAGAAAAGTTATGGGCGGTACCAGGCAAAATCTCATCTTTCAGTTTTTTGGTGAATCATTTCTACTGACAATTATCTCCATGATCTTAGCCCTTCTCCTGACAGGAACAATACTAAGTATTTTCAATGATATAACAGGCAAAGAACTGACGTTTCAACATCTTTTAAATTACAAATTCCTTATTGGACTAATTATCCTGACATTTGTAACAACTTTTATTGCAGGTATCTATCCTTCTGTTTTTTTATCATCATTTAAACCAGTTAATATTCTGAAAGGAGAACTGAGTAAAGGGGCAAGAGGTGGCTTATTCAGAAAAATTCTGGTCATTTTCCAGTTCACGCTATCTGTATTCCTGATTATTGGAACTGTTGTGATTTATAAGCAGCTTATCTTCATGAGAAATATTGACCTGGGTTTTAACAAGGAACATATACTGTATATTTATCTTCGAGGAGATATAAAGAACAATTATTATACTCTGAAAGAGGAATTGCTGAAAAATCCTGTAGTGACAGGAGTATCCGCAACTATGCATACTCCAACTCATATAGGAAGCAATTCCGGTGGAGCAGACTGGGAAGGAAAAGATCCCGAATTACATACACTGATAGGTTTCAGTGCAGTGGACTTTGATTATATCGAAACTTTACAAATTGATATATTGGCCGGCCGCAGTTTTTCAAAGGATTATTCTACTGACCTC
>CAZEKO010000145.1:2461-5314 GCA_964512775.1 uncultured Bacteroides sp.
GTGATTCCATCAGTTGTAAGGAAGATTCTATCACCCGTGTTTAAATTGATTTCTTTATTAGTAAAATTCTGTTCTGCATTGTATCTCCCTCCTATCGTCTTCCTGTCACCCCTGATCATTTCAATCCCCTTGCTATTAAGAATATATAAAGGCCTTCTGGCTCCTGAAAATAATATTTTTACTTTACCATTCTGCTCACCGGCCGCATCCTTTTCTCTATCGATCCTGCAAAGACAGACATCCATGCCGTCATCAATTTCTGTATGATCCTGTTTTAATGCCATTCGTAAATTTCTATCCATCCTGGTAAGTATCTTGTCTGGCTCAAATATATGGTTCTCAATTACGATTGTACTCAGGATTCTGGAACCTATCATTGAAAGAAAACCGCCAGGGACACCATGTCCCGTGCAATCAACGACCGCGAAAAAAGACATATCTCCATTTTTTCTGGTTTCAGAGATTTTGGTGAACCAGTAGAAATCGCCGGCCACAATATCTTTTGGCAGATATATAGTAAAATATTCGTAATGTTTAATAATTTCCTGATGTCTGGGAAGTATTGCATTCTGAATAGTCAGAGCATAATAAATACTGGCCTTAATATCCTCATTTTGCTTTTCAATCGCTTTATTAATAATCTCAAGCTGTTCTCTTTGGGCAAGTATTTCCTCCTTCTGCCGGGATATCTCTACATTCTGTTTCGCAATGGCTGCATTTTTATCCCTCAGGATCCTGTTAGCGCTTCTCTTTATTCTGTAAGCTCTGATCACAAAAAAGACAATTCCGGAAACGAGTAATAAAAGAAGGAGGAAAAAATAAAGAAGGTACTGTTGTCTTTCAATTGTAATCGTTTGTTCCCCAAGTACAGTCTGTTGAGACCTGATCTTATCCTGCTGATTAAGAATAGAATCTTTCTGGAGACTGAGTATCTGTTTCCCTGCCAGGATTGAATCCTGCTGGAGTTTTAGCTGATTTTCCTGCACATCGATCTCCCTTATCAACTCATTTAATCCGGCTTCCTGTTGCTGAAGTTGCAAAGTCTTTTCAGCCAGACTATTTTGCTGTTGATTTATATCTGCTGATAACAAATTCAATTCATGCTTTTGTCCGGTGATTTCCTGATTGAGGGAGTCAATCTCCTGCCTTCTGCGCTCAAGTCTGCCATATTGTATCTCAAGTTCAGTATTAAGGGTTTCCAGTTCCTCTTTTATGGCTACTATCTCTTTTCCTGATTCCATATATTTCTCCCGTAATTCATCTTCCCGTAAACCGTCGTAAAGTATCTTCTGGGAAACCTCGAGGCCAGCGGCATTGATATTCTGCAGGTTTATTTCGAAATGCCTGTCGGTTCTTCCTTTTGTAGCCAACAGATTGATCATAATATTATCAAATTGCTCGCAACTGTCTGTAATGAATAAAACAGGCCGCCCCCTGGTTTTACTCCATACTTTTTTAATTTCCTCGTTGGCTTCCCTTTCAATAAAAAGGACATGAACAGGGGTAATGTCTTTTATTCTTTTGAAATATTTTACAGTGAAAGGTTTCTCCTTAAAATAATCGGTTTTAGATTTGAAAATCAGGTCATTAAAAACTTCTTCTGATCCGAGAACTCCAAACTCATAGTTCTCTGTAGTCAGACTATCAGGCCATTCAACATAACTGGAGAGAAGAAGGGTATATTCCGCTTTAAACCTGCTTTCAGTAAAGGTAAAGATTTCCTGTTGTGAGAAAACCGGTATTGATAGGGCAATAACAAGTATTATGCTTTGAATGCACCGGACCATATAATCTTTATTTCTTTCATAAAATTAATGAAAAACCTTATAGTTAATTGTAAAACACATTAATTTTACCTCAGGAATAAAAGCTTTTAAAATGAAAAAATACTTTCTGCTTCTCGTCCTGATATTCTGTATAAATTTTCTGGTTAGCGGGCAAATGGTTCATTTTTATGGTGTCAATAATAAACCTTTGACCGATGTACAAAATGCAATTACCAGAATTCAAATCAATCAGCCAAAGGATGACCGCCTCGAAATTGAGACTTTTATTAAATGGCGGGATGGGTGGAGAAATTTATATTTTGAAAGGATTAAAATTAAAACCGACAATGAGTATCTGATACGGAAATATCAAAATGGTCGCCAGACAGATAAATATGTCAGATTTTACACTATGGAACCCGATGGCACCTATAAGTTTGTTGAAATGAATAATGACGCCGTTAAAAGGAAAGGCACTACGACTACTAAGATCCCGCTTAACTTTGAAGGTGAGGTAATTGAGTATTATAAGAATGAATCGGTCAAATCAAAATCAATTTATCATGACAATCAGCTGGTTTCCAATGAAAACTGGCTCCAGAATGGTGAAAAATATATAGATAATATCTTTTATTCTGCCGATATTCCTCCATCATATGATATTGAACAAGCCAATCTGCTGAGTCACGTTTCTAATGAATTTTCAAAGCATAAACTGATAGATATATCAGGAACTATCCTTGTCGGTTTTGTAATCATGGAAGACGGGACTTTAACTGGAGCCCAAATTGTAGAAGGAATTGTACCAGATCTTGATCAGGTTGCAGTGAATGCACTCGAATCATTTCAGGGAAAATGGCAACCAGCTCTATTGAATAATACATATGTCAGGTACTATTGTACCATGCCCATAAACTTCAAACGGGCCGATGAATTCGTCTCATTTGAATATATGGATTTTACAGGCGGGATGTTGTTTTATTAATACTTGTGCACTGGAGAGATGCCGGAGTGGTCGAACGGGACGGTCTCGAAAACCGTTGATCTGCTTACGCGGGTCCGGGGGTTCGAATCCCCCTCTCTCCGC
>CAZEKO010000146.1:0-2173 GCA_964512775.1 uncultured Bacteroides sp.
CCGCTCCCCCATCAGGCTGGAATTCCCCTGAATTTAATGATTCCGCCTGGAGTACGGGACCGGGAGGTATCGGATATGGTGATCTCGATGATGAAACCGTTATCTCTATGGTTAACTCACTGTATCTGAGGATCAGCTTCCAGGTAGACGATACGGCCATTATAAAGAAGGTACTGCTTGATATTGACTATGATGATGCATTTGTGGCTTATATGAACGGCAGCGAAATAGCCCGTTCGTCAAATATTACAATGGATCCCCCCAGGTTTAACAGCCCTCTTACCATAGACCATGAAGCCAAAATGTACAGGGGCATTCATCCTGACCGGTTCATATTCCCTGACAGCTTTATAATTCCGGGACTTAATATTCTTGCTGTTCAGATAATAAATAACGGAATAAATTCATCCGACCTGACAAGCATAGTCTATCTCAATGCTGAAATAGACTATCCGATCATTATCTTCAATCCTGTCCCCGACTGGTTCAGAGAACCTGTAATAATCGGGGAACATGATCTTCCCCTGATTGTTATCAATACTGATGGTCAGGAGATCCCTAATGAGCCCAAAATCAGTGCCCAAATGGGTATTATTGATAATCCCGGCGGTCTAAACCATCCAACAGACACGTTTACCGGGTATAACGGCCTCATTGGGATTGAACTGAGAGGTTCATCATCTCTCTCGTTCGATAAAAAGAACTATGGATTTGAGACAAGAAATCCTGATGGAACCAATAATAATGTGTCATTACTTGGATTGCCGCCTGAAAATGACTGGGTGCTTCATGGTCCATATTCTGATAAATCGCTGATGCGGAATTCGCTGGCATATTATCTTGGAAGCCAGATGGGACGTTGGGCTCCCCGGACACGCTTCTGTGAGTTATATATAGATGATGATTATAAGGGAGTATATCTTCTCATTGAGAAAATAAAACGGGATGTCAACCGACTGGATATTGAAACTCTGAACCCTGAAGAAGTATCAGGAAGCGATCTCTCAGGAGGATATATACTATCAATAGACCGTCCGGAAGAATATTATTGGATATCACCATACCAAGGATCCAACTATTACGGGAATATCATTATAAATTATATTTATCCTGATTATGAAATAATGCCGAACCAGCAAAAGCATTACATCAAAAATTTTGTGACCTATTTTGAAGATGCTCTTTTCAGTGATCAATTCCGTGATCCGCTTTTTGGTTACAGGGCATGGGCAGATCCGGCATCATTTATAGATTATCTCCTGATTAATGAATTGAGCCGGAATGTGGATGCCTACAGGCTAAGCGCATTTTTATACAAGGATAAGGATGAAAAACTGATGATGGGACCGATATGGGATTTCGACCTTGCTTTTGGAAATGCGAATTATTACGATGCATTTAATACACAGGGCTGGATGATGAACAGCGTTGGCACTTTTGATGAATTCCAGGTCCCTATGTGGTGGTACCGGCTTATGGAAGATGACTTTTTTAATTTTGAGCTGAAACGGCGATGGGAAGAATTGCGAAAAGGGCCATTTCACCTGGATAATATATTTGGCTTTATTGATTCCGTTTCTGTCCTCCTCGCTAATGCCCAGGAAAATAATTTTTACCGTTTCCCTGTACTGGGTTCCTATATTTGGCCAAATTATTTTGTCGGGGACACATATGAGGAAGAAATTGATTTCCTGAAAGAATGGATAACTCTGCGTGTTCAATGGATGGATGCGGAGATTGCTCAGTTAAGCAATACAAAAAATTTCCCCCTGGCTAACACTTATGAGATCTATGCCTTTCCTAATCCTTTCTCTGAAAAGGTTACTATCCGGATAATGCTTTATGATTCAGCTATGGTGACAGTTATTGTCTATGACCTATACGGGAGGGCGGTCTATAATTCCGAAATGTATTGTTCTTCCGGGATTACTGATTTCATTATGACAGATAATAAAATTCATGGCCTGCCCGGTATTTACATTTATGAAGTCAGATTAAACGGGGAAAAGTTTAAAATGGGCAAGATGATAAAATATTAGTCCATTGAAAGAATTAATAAAATCGTTTAATCAATTTTCGTCTATGAAGAAGTACATCCTCTCGTTAGATGCGGGAACGACAAGCAATCGTGCCATTCTGTTTGATCATTCAGGGAAGATCCTTAATACATCCC
>CAZEKO010000146.1:2273-5313 GCA_964512775.1 uncultured Bacteroides sp.
ACAAGCAATCGTGCCATTCTGTTTGATCATTCAGGGAAGATCCTTAATACATCCCAGCGTGAATTCAAACAGATATTCCCGAAGCCGGGATGGGTAGAGCATGATCCCATTGAGATCTGGACTACTCAAAAATATGTAGCCACTGATGTAATAACAAAACAGGGTATTACAGCCAGCGATATAGCTGCAATAGGTATAACCAATCAGAGAGAGACTACCATAATATGGGACAGAGAAACCGGATTCCCTGTCTGCAATGCCATTGTCTGGCAGGATCGCCGTACGGCAGGATTTTGTGACCAGTTGAAGAAAGACGGATATAGCCAATTAATTCAGGAGAAAACAGGACTTGTTGTGGATGCCTATTTTTCAGGTTCTAAAATAAGATGGATTCTGGATAATGTGGCCGGGGCAAGGAAGAAGGCTGAAAAAGGAAAACTTGCTTTTGGTACAGTTGATACCTGGTTAATCTGGTGCCTGACACATGGACAGGTACATGTAACCGATGTCAGTAATGCTAGCCGCACAATGCTGTTTAATATCCACGACCTCACCTGGGACAAGGAGTTACTGAGTATCTTCAAAATACCTCCTGATATTCTGCCGGAAGTGAAATCAAGCAGTGAACTTTATGGCCACACTGCATTTGAACACCTGGGCGCTGATATTCCCATTTCAGGAATTGCAGGTGACCAGCAGGCAGCCCTGTTCGGGCAGATGTGCGTCGATAAAGGAATGGTCAAGAATACTTATGGAACAGGATGTTTTGTCATAATGAATACCGGCAGGCAGGCAGTTGCATCAAAACATAATTTACTCACGACTATTGCATGGAAAATCAATAACGAAACAAGTTATGCCATTGAAGGTAGTATTTTTATCGGAGGAGCTGTTGTTCAGTGGTTAAGGGATAAATTACATATAATACACTCCTCTGCAGAAATTGAAGCACTTGCCGGAACAGTTAAAGATTCCGGAGGAGTATATTTTGTACCTGCATTTGTTGGACTGGGGGCTCCACACTGGGACCAGTATGCGACTGGAACTATTATTGGGATTAACAGAGATACATCTCATGCACATATTGCCAGGGCTGCTCTTGAAGCCATTGCATTTCAGTCAATGGATGTCATTAATACGATGGCTCAGGATTCAGGTATTAGCATTACTGAACTGAGGGCAGACGGAGGCGCTGCCATCAACGATCTTCTCATGCAAATCCAGGCAAATGCCATACAGAAAAAAGTGATCCGTCCAAAAATCACAGAAACAACCGCTCTTGGCGCTGCATACCTGGCGGGCCTTGCTGTAGGTTTCTGGGAAAATATCGATGAAATAAAAAATCAATGGCAGATTGAAAAAGTCTTTGTTCCTGAAGCTAGTCAGGTAGATCTTGATGACACAATCAGAGGCTGGAAGAAAGCACTGGAAAGAAGTAAAAGTTGGTATTCATAGAATAGTACTATGAAAAGAGAATTAATGCTGCAATCCCTGGCTGGTTTCAAAGATCCATGGGATATAGTTATTATCGGAGGAGGAGCAACCGGTCTGGGCATTGGGGTCGATGCAGCATCCCGCGGTTTCAAGACACTTCTACTCGAACAGAGTGATTTCGGGAAAGGCACTTCGAGCCGAAGTACCAAACTTGTTCATGGCGGCGTAAGATACATGGCACAGGGAAATATATCACTGGTGTACGAAGGACTTAAAGAACGTGGACTGATGCTTAAAAATGCCCCTCACCTTGTCAGGAACCAGAAATTCATTATTCCTGCATATAGCTGGTGGGATATTTTAATCTATACAGTTGGTCTTAATTTTTATGATCTTCTCTCAGGCAGACTTAGCTTTGGCAGGTCACGTTTTATGTCGGGGAAAGAAACCATACAAGCCTTACCCACATTGAATAAAAATGGCCTGAAAGGAGGGATCCTGTATCATGACGGCCAATTTGATGACACCCGCATGCTTATCAGCCTGGCCTCTACCTGTGCAGATCATGGAGGAATAGTAATTAATTACATGAAAGTTTCCGGATTAATTAAAGAAAACAATAGAGTCACAGGATTAAAAGTCACAGACCTTGAGGGACATACAGATTATACGGTCAGGGCTAAAACAATCATCAACGCTGCCGGTGTCTTTGCAGATGAGATCATACAGTTTGATACACCGGGAACAAACCGGCAGATCAGACCAAGCCAGGGTATACACATTGTACTTGACAGAGATTTCCTGAAAAGTGATCACGCATTGATGGTGCCACGAACCAGCGATGGCAGGGTCATGTTCGCAGTCCCATGGTATGACCGGGTAGTCATTGGCACAACGGATACGATTTTGGATCAGGTATCCCTTGAACCTAAAGCACTTAAAGAAGAGATAAAAATTATCCTTGAAACCACCGGACAGTACCTTGATAAAAAGCCATCTGAAGAGGACATATTATGCATCTTTGCAGGATTGAGGCCATTAGCGGCTCCACAGGGAGAGGGCAAACGAACCAAAGACATCTCACGAAGGCATAAAGTTACTGTTTCCTCTTCCGGGCTGATAACAATCGTCGGCGGCAAATGGACATCATACCGAAGAATGGCTGAAGATGCTGTTAATCAAGCTATTAAAACCGGACAGTTAACATTCAAGAAATGTATTACATCCTCTTTGCACATCCATGGTTATGATGATCATGTATTAGCAGGCAATAATCCTTGCTGCCCTTATGGATCTTATTTATCTCAGGTAGAAAAAATTGAAAACGAATCTGAAGAATTCAAAGGTTTTTTAAGTGAAAAATTACAAATAAAGAGATCTCAGATAATATGGGCTGTGAGGGAAGAAATGTCCAGATCTGTTGAAGATGCACTTGCCCGAAGGACACGTACTCTCTTCCTGGATGCCCGTGAAAGTATGGACATCGCTCCTGAAACAGCCCGGCTTATGGCCAAAGAGTTGGGACAGGGGGAAGAATGGATCAGCAATCAACTGAGGGAATATAATGAATTAGCTGAGGGATATCTCATAAAAGAAATGCCTTAAA
>CAZEKO010000147.1:0-3072 GCA_964512775.1 uncultured Bacteroides sp.
AGGTTCCACGTATAATTCGAACCGGTGTCCCATATTAAAGACCTGGTACATCTCCTTCCAGGCGGTACCTGACTGATTGTGAATCAATTCAAAAACGGGTGGAAGAGGGAATAAGTTATCTTTAATGATATGGGCTTTTCTTATGAAGTTAAGCACCTTTGTTTGTCCCCCACCGCTACAATGAATCATTCCATGGATCCATCCCCGGTTTTTATCAAGAATACGTTTTATCACCGGGGCATATGTACGTGTTGGTGAAAGGACCAGTTTGCCTGCCGTAGTGCCTGTAGCAGAAATATTTTCGGTGAGATTGATATTCCCGCAATATATAAGATCCGGATCAATGTTATTATCATAGCTTTCAGGATATTTCACCGAAAGAATTTTTGAAAACACATCATGGCGTGCAGATGTAAGGCCATTACTGCCAATGCCGCTGTTGTATTCCTTCTCATATTTTGCTCTGCCAAAGGAAGCAAGACCGATGATAACATCACCTGCCATGATTTTATTTTCGATCACATCGGCCCTTTTCATCCTGCAGGTCACGGTAGAATCGACGATTATTGTTCTCACAAGGTCACCGACATCGGCAGTTTCACCGCCTGCAAATACTGCATTGATTCCGTGTTCTTTAAGCATTTCAAGGAATTCGACAGTACCGGCGATAATTTCAGAAATGACTTCACCTGGAATTTTCAGTTTATTTCTGCCAATAGTTGAAGATACAAGGAAGTTATCAGTTGCACCGGCACATATAAGGTCATCAGTATTCATGACCAGCGCATCCCGGGCAATTCCACGCCAGACAGAAAGATCACCGGTTTCTTTCCAGTAAACATAAGCAAGGGAGGATTTTGTTCCTGCTCCATCAGCATGCATGATCAAACAATGATCATCACTACCTGTGAAAATATCAGGGATGATTTTACAGAATGCATTAGGATATAAGCCTTTATCAAGCTGTACAATCGCTTTATGTACATCTTCCTTTGAGGCTGAGACGCCCCGTTGGTTATATCTGTTTTCTGGCTTCACTCCTGTGGTGGCGTGTAGTCGGTACGCAGAACGCGGAATTCAGTCCGGCGGTTAAACTGATGAGCAATTTCCTGTTGTTCCACATTCGGCAGGGAATTAATATATGTTTCAGTAAGTACTGCACCCGCTCTGAGGAATGGGTATTGTTCATTCATTCGTTTAGTGACCTGTTTTGGCTGTGATTCACCGTAACCTTTTGCTGATACCCTTATCGGATCTATACCTTTCTGTATCAGATAATCTACAACTGATTGAGCACGTTTCTGGGAGAGCTCGATATTATCCTGGTCAGATCCCCTTGAATCTGTGTGTGACATAAGTTCAATTGTCACTGAAGGATTATCATTAAGAGTTTCTATCAGCTGATCGAGCGAAACCATTGCTTCCGGCCTCAGATCCCATCTGGCAAAGTCATAAAAAACGCTGCTATTCGAAAGTTCAATGGTTCCGGCAATATCGGAAAGATAAATGACCATATTGATATCTGTGCTTTTATCAAGGCCTTTTGTGGTCTCTCTCTCTTTTCCGTTCAGATAACCTGTCTTGGTAGCAACAAAGACATAATCGGTGTTTGGTTTTAAAGTAAATCTGAATATTCCTTCTTCATCGCTGGTTGCTTCAAGGGTAATGCCATCACTTCCTATTGATTTGATCGATGCGTTGGTCAGGATCATATCTGTTTTATCATCCCTTACTTCACCGATGATATTGAATTTCAGGGGTGGTAGTACGAAAGAATATATATCATCATTACCCCGTCCTTTACGGGAAGAACTGAAAAATCCACGTTCCATTTCCTTCTCAAAGACAATACCGAAATCATCTGCGGATGAATTAATGGGATATTTCATATTTTCCACTTTCCAGGTACCATCATCATCCTGTTTAGCCATGTAAATATCGAGGCCGCCAAGACCGATTCTTCCATTTGAAGAAAAGTAAAAGGTACCATCAGGATGGAGGTAAGGAAACATTTCATCATCCACCGTATTAATTTCCGGGCCCATATTTTCAGGTTTGCTCCATTCATCACCCTCATTTGATCTGGTAACTTTCCAGATATCTTTACCACCAATGCCACCTGCCATATCTGACACAAAATAAAGAGTAAGCTCATCGGAGGTAAGAGCTGGATGTGCAACTACAATGCTATCTTCTGTAATTTTCAATGGTTCGGCTTTAGACCAGGTTTCTCCCTGGGAAGTAGCGGAATAGATCTGGCATCCGAAATTCTTGTTTTTGTTTACGATGCAACGTGTAAAATACATCCTTGAGAAATCTTCATTTAAGAAAGGTGTTCCATCTTCAAATTCACTATTGATATTTTCATCAAGAGGAACAGGGACACTCCATTTCCCTTTCCTGTCCATTCTTGATTGAAAAATATCTGAAAAATTTTCAGAAGTAGCTCCGTGAATATCATTACCCATGGCTTCTTCCCTGGAAGAGGTAAAATAAAGAAGCAGATAATCACTGGATCCAAAATAAGGACTGAAATCTTTTTCCTTGGTATCGAAAAATTTTACACTCTCAACATTATATGGAGTGGGATTGTTCATCCATTCAATTGCCAGTTCACAGCTTTGAATGCCATCCTGTCCACGGGGATCGTCAGGGACAAGTTCTTTGTATTTTCTGTACTGTTCAAGGGCATCATCATAATCTTCATTCATCCGTAATGCATCAGCATATCTCAGATAAATGATCGGATTCGGATATTCCTTCTGTATGGCCTGCTTGTACCTTATTTCAGCCTTATCGGGTGCATCGGTTATCCTGTAACATTCAGCAATAAGGAAAATAATCTCATTCTTAACTTCCTTATCGGAGATTTTATTATAGGCATCCTTGAACAGATCAGCTGCTACGGCATATTCTCCGGCCTCATATGCAGCCCTGGCTTTGACTGTCTTGTCCTTTTTCTGACCCAATACTCCTGCCGTATTCAGGAGAATAATAAGTATGATCAGTAAATATGCCTGATATTTCATAATTTATAAATTTTCAGATGTAAAAATAATGATTTTACCGTTT
>CAZEKO010000147.1:3172-5271 GCA_964512775.1 uncultured Bacteroides sp.
GGCAGTGGCCATATTTCGTCATCCACTATCAGTTCGAGTTTGTCTATATGATAACGGATATCCTCAAGATATGGAAAAACATTCTTGCTGTACAATTTTGCTTTTTTACTGATGTCTTCAATCTTGTTGGCTTTTTTTCTTTCCTCCACCATGTTAAAGACTTTAGTATCAATGCTTGTAATATGATGTGAGATCTCCTTGACCATTTCAATCCTGCTTGCTGCCATCTTACTGAATTCTTCTTCACTGAGGATTTCTTTCAGGTTCTTTATGTTTTCTGACAGGTTGCTCTGGTAACGTATTGCGGTTGGTATTATATGGTTTAATGCTATATCTCCAAGTACCCTTGCTTCTATCTGGACTTTTTTGGTAAATGTCTCCAATCTAACCTCCGTCCTTGCTTCAAGTTCCCTTTTATTCAGTATTTTTGTGTCAGAAAACAATTTCTCTGATTGTTCCGTCAGGTAATAGGAAAGGGCTTCCGGAACATTTGTGACATTTTTCAGGCCCCTGCGTTCAGCTTCCTGTAACCATTCCTCACTATAATTATTTCCCTCGAAACGTATGGGTTTGGATTCGATAATATATTTTCTCAGAACCTGAAAAATAGCTTCGTCTTTTTTGATTTTTTTCCTGATAAGGTCGCTTACGTCCTTTTTGAATTGCATAAGCTGGTTGGAAACTGCAGCATTCAGTGCAATAAGTGCTCCGGCCACATTAGCTGATGCGCCAACGGCCCTGAATTCAAACCGGTTTCCTGTGAAAGCAAACGGTGAAGTCCGGTTACGGTCAGTATTATCCATTAATATTCTTGGAATCTTGCCAATATTAAACTTAAATTCAGTTTTCTGGGCAGGCGTCATTTTCCGGTCTGTTATATTATTCTCAATCATTTCCAGCATTTCAGAGACTGTTTCTCCAAGGAAAACAGAAATTATTGCAGGCGGTGCTTCATTTGCCCCCAGCCGGTATGCATTTCCGGTCGTGGAAATACTTGCCCGCAGCAGGCTTGCATGATCATATACTGCTTTTACTGTATTGACCAGGAATGTCAGGAACATAAGGTTTGTCCTGGGTGTTTTACCGGGAGCCAGAAGATTGATTCCTGTATCGGTGGCCAAAGACCAGTTACTGTGTTTCCCTGAGCCATTGATACCTTTGAATGGTTTTTCATGGAAAATTACCCTGAAATTATGTCTGTGTGCTATTCTCTTCATCACATCCATTACAAGGAGATTATGATCAACCGCAAGATTTGCCTCCTCAAATATCGGGGCACATTCAAACTGGTTTGGAGCTACTTCATTATGCCTGGTTTTAACCGGAATACCAAGTTTATAGGCTTCAATTTCAAAATCTTTCATAAAATTTAAAATTCTCTCGGGAATAGAACCGAAATAATGATCCTCCAGCTGCTGATCACGTGCTGCTGCATGTCCCATAAGGGTGCGGCTGGTGAGTACAAGGTCTGGCCTGGCATTATAAAGAGCCGTATCCACGAGAAAATATTCCTGTTCCCAGCCAAGAGTAGAGATTACATGTGATACCCTGCGGTCGAAAAACATACAAACATCAGTCGCCGCTTTATCCAGGGCTTGTAACGACCTTAATAATGGAGTTTTATGATCAAGGGCTTCCCCTGTATAAGAGACAAACAAGGTGGGAATGCTTAATGTATTTCCAACAATAAAAGCAGGCGAAGTCGGATCCCAGGCAGTATAGCCACGTGCTTCAAACGTGTTCCTCAATCCACCGCTCGGGAAACTTGATGCATCAGGTTCCTGCTGGACAAGCTTACTTCCGGAAAAACTTTCAATAACTGCACTATTTCCCGACATATCAATAAATGCATCATGTTTCTCGGCTGTTGCATCTGTCAATGGATGAAACCAGTGTGTATAATGAGTTACCCCTCGTTCTGTTGCCCATGCTTTCATTCCTGCCGCAACTTCATCCGCCATTTTCCTGTCAATTCTAGTACCTTTCTGAATGGCAAGCTCAACACTTTTGAAAGCCTCATTGGTTAAATATTTCTGCATCTTGGCAAGATCAAAAACATTGATTCCGAAATAATCCGAAACTTTATTCGATGGATAAAC
>CAZEKO010000148.1:0-2355 GCA_964512775.1 uncultured Bacteroides sp.
ATCATTATATTGCTGAACAGAACACGTATGGAGAGAGAACAAAAGTTACGGCAATTCCTGCTTGAAAAGTACCAGAGCTTAATCGTTGAATATCTTTATGGTGATACTGTTTCAGATGAGTTCATGAAAATTGCCTCAGACAGGTTTCGCAGGCAGGTGCTGATAGACCAGATAATCGACGTGAGTGTTAACCTGAAAGGAGATTCTGAAGAAAAGCTGAGTAATCTCTATAACCAGCTTGGTCTTCGAAAAGATTCTATAAGAAAAGCATACAGCAGAAAGTGGCACTTCAAGGTCAAAGGATTCAGGGAACTGGCATTTATGAATATAAGGGATGCTAATGAAGAGATATACAAGGCGCTTAATTCAGTAAATGAAATACTCAGAATGGAAGCACAAATCGCCCTTGTAAGATTGAGTGGAGAAAATCCGTTTATGTTCCTTAGTCATCTCAAGAGACCATTTTCAATCTATGAACAGATCACTCTTCATGAATTGCTGGTCCAGCATAACCTACCTGTACCTGCTTTCAGAGAATGGCTCGACTCTCCCAATCCTACTGTCATAATGTTTGCGCTCAGGATGGTTCGCGAATTCAAACAGCAAGATGCTGAAGAAGAGGTTACTAAAGTATTATCTCACCAGGAATCCAGGGTTAAACATCTTGCAATTGAGGTTGCAGGTGACCTCAATATGAGGTCTTCTCTCGAAATTATGAAAAAGATGTATAAAAACGAGGATTATAATAACTGTACAGAAATACTCAGGTCATTGGCAAAAATGCCTGAACCCTCAATGCTGGGTTTTCTTAAACTGGTGTTGGATAAGGAAGATGATGTTCAGCTTCAGATAGAAGCAACAAGGGCAATTGAGAATATGGGCGAGATTGGTGTTGCTGCATTGGTGAAACTTATGAAATCTGAATATAAAAACTATAACATTATAATAAGGCATGTTCTTGACAGAAGGATTAATTAAATCATAAAAATGGCTTTCTTTTTTGCAAATATTATTTTCATCCTCACACTGGTGCTGTTTAGTTCTTACCTTTTACTCGGTATTTTTTCAGCACTTGCTCTGCGAAAATATCTGCGTAAGAACAGCTATATAAATTACAATTCTCTTGTCCTTTCCCCACTTAGCCCGAGGGTATCAATTATTGCTCCTGCTTATAATGAAAGCCGAAACATCATTGACAATGTACGTACACTCCTGTCACTTTACTACAATAATTTCGAAGTGATTATTATAAACGATGGTTCAACCGATGATACCTTTAACAAGGTTAAGGAAGCATTTAATATGGTCAGAGTGAACTATTACTTCGATTACCGGATACCATGCGAAAGAATCAAGGGTGTTTATAAATCAAAAGATCCATCTTTTAATCGATTAACTGTTATTGATAAAAATAACGGAGGGAAGGCGGATTCACTGAATGCCGGAATAAATATCAGCAGAAGCAGTTTGATCGTTACCATTGATGCTGATTCCATCATCGAAGCTGATTCCTTACTTAAGCTTGTCAAGCCCTTTCTTGAAGAAAAAGATCATAAGGTGATTGGTACCGGAGGTGTTATAAGGATCGTGAATTCATGTGAAATTGAGAAAGGGTTCATCCGTAAGATACACCTGCCCAGGAAAATTCTTCCACGCCTTCAGGTTCTTGAATATACCCGTGCTTTTCTTCTGGGAAGAATGGCATGGAGTCACCTGGATGGACTTATGTTGATTTCTGGTGCCATGGGAATGTTTGACCGTGAAACCTTGATACAAGCTGGAGGTTATAGTATAAAAACTGTAGGTGAAGATATGGAGCTTGTGCTCAGAATGCGCGGTTATATGGCCGAACATGACAGAAAATATGAGGTTACTTACATTCCGGATCCCCTGTGCTGGACAGAAGTACCATCAGATCTGCGCTCAATGAAACGACAACGCAACAGGTGGACCCGGGGATTAATTGAATCCCTCTGGACACACAGGAAAATGTTCTTTAACAGGAAATACAGTAGATTGGGTTTACTTGGTTATCCATATTGGTTCTTTTTCGAATGGATGGCACCCCTGATTGCATTCTGTGGTTTTGTTTATACAGCATATCTTATTATTGCAGGTCATCTTAACTGGTCATTTTTCCTTCTTCTCTTCCTGTTCGTTTATACTTTTGCCATCAGTCTTTCTACCTGGGCTGTTCTTTTTGAGGAGATCACTTTCCATAAGTATGAAAGAAAAAGAGACGTATTCCGCCTCCTTGCTGCAGCTTTCGTTGAACCATTTTTCTATCCTGTACATACCTGGTTTGCCGTGACCGGTAATATTCAGGCACTACTTAAAGTTAAAGCATGGGGTTCT
>CAZEKO010000148.1:2455-5248 GCA_964512775.1 uncultured Bacteroides sp.
CGGAATTGTTTGTAATCCCTCACTGATAATTTCAAGTGATCTTTTAGCTTTTTCCGTGGTCTGTGGAACAACCAGCCAGGTTGGCCAGATGTAGCGTGATAATGTGTTGGTAACATTAGATCCATTATTTACAGAAACAGCAATGCCGTCAGATATCCTGCTGATTATTTCAAAACTATAACCTCCATCGTAAGAGACTGCACCATCGATAACCTTCATTTGTGTTGGATCATAAAAATAAAGCATAGTCCATGGAATTCTGACCTGTATCCTATTGTCATCCCAGGCCACCGCAGTACGCTCACCAGGAGTGAAGACCGGGGAATCTTCTGCAGGCAGCTTACCAATCTCATATACAGCGCCGCTGAATCCGTTATTGACCCATCGCATTAATTTCCAGTGAGCATTGTCGCTTACCGTGCTTTTATATTTCTGTACTAGCGGATCACTGAGGTTGAATCTGGGACTGAGACCATACATGTCGTACGCTTCTGTTACATGAAAATTAGCTGTATCATCTCCTTTGATTGCCATGAGAAGGAACTCAGATCTGTTTGAGATTATTTTTCCTCCTGGCAGGGTCGATTCACCGGTGTCTTTCAGGTATGTGTCAAACGCAATCATTATGGTATCTCCGGAAGAAGGAGCTGATTCAAGCTGGATATCAAGATAGAAAAAACTGTTATCATTACATGCTTTAATGTATGATACTGAATTGTCATCGCCATCAATTGAATAATCCCACCATTGTCCTGGAAGAGTTTGTTCAAAACCAATAAGTCCGAAGTTTTGTTCCGGTGAAACAACATTTTGCCAGAGTTGTCTGGTAGGGATAGTTATTTCATCGTTCTTAGTGCCGTAAGCTTCAAGATACTGAACTATCCAGGTAGGCTTAAACCATTCATCCATCCATGAGAACATAAAACCACCGGCACAGCCTGAAGACAGGAGATTCTTCACCAACCTGATGTTGTCCACTCCTTGTTGTTCTTCCGATAATCCACCATGAGGCATACCACTGAATGATCCATGTGCACTACCCCAGCTTGATGGAACCCCGAACTCTGCAATAACCAGGGGAAGCCCGGAGTAATGACTTTTAAGTGCCGTAAGGTAACCAAGATAACTGTTTTGCCCAACCTCATCACTATAGCTCTGATATTGTGGCTCATCGCTCATAAAATCGGGATAGTAGGGATATGCATGATAGCTGGCAAAAAGAGATTTGTTATCATCAATTTCCACGATCCGGGTTATGTCAATTGAAACCTTATCTTCATCTGTATAGATCTCCGTCGGGTGTACAAGTGGATCAAGAGTGGGCCAGCTTGACATGCTGACTGTTCTTTTTACACCCCAGTTTTCCCATTCGTATTTTATCGTTTCATCAAGCATCCTTGTTACAAACACTTCTGTGGGAGAGGCTCCGCTTATGCTGAAGTTAACACCTGTCCATGTTGTAACATCGGAATGCAGAGAATTGGTAGAATCGACCTCCTGAGGTATGATTTCGCGACCAATAATGTATCCTGCTATCCAGGGTGATATATCGGTAACATACTGTCCGTATGCTTTACCCGGTCTGAAGGATATATTTTTATTCCCATGCATGCAATCAATTACTTCCCGTATTGACTCGGTAAAGGTACCTGACCGGGTTAATAAATCATATTCGCTGGATAAAGACGGATCTTCAACCTCATCCAGCCAGACACCCTGGAATAGAATTAAAGGATTGGAAGGATGCCTGTAATTATATTCAGCAAGCTTTTCATAAAACACCGGCGGATGAAGGGTGTAAACCCTGACAGCATTGAAACCTGATTGCGCCATCATACCAATCCACCTTTCATACATAGCAGGTGTTATAGCATAAGCAATTTCGCCGGGAAAGTAACCCGGAGGTGATGATCCCAGGTTCACTCCTTTCAGGATCATTGATTTAAATTCCCCAGCAATGTTCTGTGCTATGCTTGTATCGTTAGTCTTATATGGTATTTTAATTACAGGTTGCAACACGAAATCTATTATCGTATCCTGGGCCAGGGAAATATCTGTAAGCCTTACAGTATAATAACCATCTTTTTGCCCTTTTGCAATAACCGGTATTCTGTATCCATCAGGCTTAATATCCGGGTCGTCTGCAGACATATCCAATTCTATACCAGAAGGGCCAGACGGACCAGAAATGATAGAAATTCCCGGTGTTTTCACCAGCCTGCCAGAAAGAGTTTTCCCCTTGAATGAAACGGCATAGATATAATATCCTCCAACCTGAGGTGATCCATTCTGATTTGATCCGTCCCAGGTAATACGGTAAGCTCCGGCTGTCAGGGAAGGAAATTTCATTTCAACAATTTTTCTTCCAGCCAGATCATAGACAGAAAAAATAAGATCCCCATCTGCAGCAATAATTACGGGAATATTAACAGATTGACTAAAGGGATTAGGAAATGGATTATCTACTTCCAGCAGTTCAGGTTCGAGCGGGTATAAGCCTGAAATCCTTAATGAGTAAGATCCGTCAGCTTTTGTAGTTACAGCATAATTCTTTGAATTAACTGTAAAAGTCACAACAGCTTCCCGCAAAGCTGACATGGAAGCATCTGTAACTTTTCCGTCGATATAAATTTCCTGCGCAGAAACCGGAACAACGAGTATGCAGAATAAAAAAGTTTCAATACATCTTATCATCAGGTTCCCATTCATCATACCAGAACATAGTATGGATTTAAACTCCAAAGATACAATCTGAAATCAAATAGTAACTTATTTAGTTCTTAACACAAAAAA
>CAZEKO010000149.1:0-5176 GCA_964512775.1 uncultured Bacteroides sp.
TCAAATAAAATATTAAAACATCTTTTTTAATTATTAATTGAAATCCCTTGATAAAACGAAAAAGATATGCCAGGGCAATTAAGACTAATGCACAGATTATAACATAAATACGCAGGTTTTCTTGAATGTAGGCAATGCAGAAAACAATTGGAATAAAAAATATGCCCAGATTCTTATAAATAATCAAAATGTGATATAAATATTCCCTGAAATATACCTGTTGGTTAAAAATATAGCCAGTCAATGTGGTCAGTATATATCTGATCAACAACAATATAGTTAGAACTGATGTGTATAAAATATAAGCATAAAACGGTTTTAATGATAACGGATTAATATTAAAATGAGTTAGAACGAGATAAATAAACAATCCTCCGATAAGTAAAAAATTAACGTTAAGAACCAATCCGACTCTTCTTGAAAATATGCCCTGATCGCGTAAAAACTTCGATCCCAATTGAAAATTCCACATTGATACAATAATCTGATCAAAAAATTTATTAAAAAACAATTTTAACCATGCGAGGATAATTAAAGATCCAATAATGATAAAAATAAGCCAATCAGGATTTATGTCCTGGCTCAGGGTATTATTCTGGTGCTGATTTTGAGTGAATTCGACTGGAATTAATGATTCAGAAGGTTTTGATTCTTCCTTAAAAATCAATTCAGAAGTCTCCTTAATGGAAAAAAAGTGATTACTAAAATTCCTCAGAAATTGGTTTTGTTGATATGAATTTATAGTATCAGAAATAATATACGGGATGTTCTCCCCGGAGAGTTGATTAATTATTAAAGGTTCCGAATAACTACCATCAGGTGAAATTGCCTGTTGAAGAAATAAACTATCTCTTCCGGAAGATTCAGCAGGGCCTTGAATTTGAGAAGTATCAGCTTTAATTAATAATGTATCAGGAATTATCCCTGATATAGTGTCTGTCTTCAGGGCAATTGTATCCTGTATTTCAATTTCAGACAAGCCGGTTTTATTTGATGAATACTAATCTGCAAATATAGGAATCCAAATAATGCTTAATGGTTTAATATCAAATGAAATTTTTAATTTAATAGCGAAATAATTAGGTAAAAGACTAAACAATATGAGAAATATAGCTACATGGTTTATAGCATTATTTATTGTTACTTCTTGTCAGAAAGAAAATACACATGATTATCCGGTACAACCGGTCCCTTTTACAAAAGTACAGGTCAATGACTGTTTCTGGTTACCAAGGATAACTACAAACAGGGAAATTACTATTCCTTATAGTTTTCGTATGTGTGAAGAGACCGGCAGGATTAACAATTTTATTTATGCTGCCGGTATAAAGCAAGGTAAATTTTGTTCAATTTTCCCTTTTGATGATTCAGATGTTTATAAAATCCTTGAAGGAGCAGCATATTCACTCCACACATATCCGGATGCAAAACTTGAAATGTATTGTGACAGTATTATCAGGATTATCGGGATGGCTCAGGAGGAAGATGGTTATTTAATGACATGGAGAAAAATTGATCCGTTATCTCCACCCACCAGCTGGTCAGGTGGTAAAGAGCGCTGGTCTGATATATCTAACGGACATGAGCTATATAATATGGGACATCTTTATGAGGCAGCAGTCGCATATTATCTGGCAACTGGTAAAAAGCAATTACTGGATGTAGCCTTGAAAAATGCAAATCTGATCTGGGAAGTTTTTGGGCCAGGCAAAAGAGATTCAGTACCGGGTCATGAAGAAATTGAAATTGGACTTGTCAAGCTTTACAGGGTTACAGGAGTATCAAAATATCTTGAAATGGCAAAATTATTTATCGATAGAAGAGGCAGTAAAGAATATAATCGGGATGGTAAAGATCTTTGGGAGACGGGAGCTTACTGGCAAAACCATCTTCCGGTCACCGAACAACGTGAGGCAGTAGGGCATGCTGTCAGAGCGGGATATTTATATTCTGCAATGGCGGATGTTTCAGCATTGTCTGATGACAATGAATATAAACAGGCACTTAATCATTTATGGGATAATGTAGTTTCGAAAAAAATGTATCTGACAGGAGGTGTTGGTGCAAGCGGAACAGGAGAAGCTTTTGGAGAGAATTATGAGCTGCCTAATGCAGAAGCTTATGCCGAGACCTGTGCTGCTATTGCCAATATTTTCTGGAATCACCGGATGTTCCTGTTAACGGGTGACAGCAAATATATGGATGTACTTGAAAGAATATTATATAATGGGGCAATTTCTGGCGTTTCACTTGAAGGCAACAGTTTTTTTTATCCCAATGTTCTTGAATCTGAGGGCACTATTCGAAATCCATGGTTTCAATGTTCCTGCTGCCCCTCTAACATTACAAGATTCATTCCTTCCGTGCCAGGATATATATATGCAACCAGAAAGGACACACTGTTTCTAAACCTTTTTGTTGGTAGTGAGGCAGTTGCAAATATTAAAGGAAAAGAACTAAAAATCAAACAGGAAACACAATATCCGTGGGACGGGCATATCAAAATAACAATCGAATCAAAACACTCTCTTGCATTTGTTTTGAAAGTACGGATTCCAGGCTGGGCAAGAAATAAGCCTGTTCCCGGAGATCTCTACACTTATACAGAAAACGAAAAAAGTCAAATTGTGCTGAAAATAAATGAAGAAAATATTGCTGTAGAAAATTATTTGAATTATATATTATTGGACAGGAAATGGAAAAAAGGAGATAAAATTGATTTATACATAGAGATGCCTGTTAAACAAGTTATTGCAAATGAGAATGTCAAAGCTGATTCTGCAAAAATAGCTCTTGAAAGAGGACCCCTGGTATACTGTGCTGAAAGCATAGATAATGATGCAAACGTATTAAATCTCTGTATTTCTGATAATTCTCAATGGTCAACCGAAAATATGCCGGATTTGCTTAAAGGTATTACTGTCATAAAGGGTAAAGCTTATTATCCCTCAGATAGTAATGATAGTTATATTAAAAAGGAAATTACGGCAATACCATATTATGCATGGGCACACAGGGGGGAAAGTGAAATGACCGTATGGTTCAAAACCTGCCCGGAATAATTATTCTTTATTTTTTGTATCAATAATTATTGTCACCGGACCATCATTTACAAGTTGAACCTGCATATATGCACCAAATTCTCCGGTATGAATTTTATCATTCAGGTCAAGTGATAATTGCTTTATAAATTTATCATATATAGGTATAGCAATTTCAGGCCTGGCTGCACGGATGTATGATGGCCTGTTACCTTTCCGGGTGCTTGCATGAAGAGTAAATTGACTGATAACAAGAACCTGACCACTGATTTCCTGTAATGAAAGATTCATAATTCCTGAATTGTCATCAAATATTCTAAGTCTTGAAATCTTACCACTGAGCCATTCAATATCTTCATCTCCATCATTATCTTCTATACCAAGCAAAACAAGAAGTCCTTTACCAATTTGTTCCGTCCTGTTAGTGTTTATTTTGACAGATGCTTCTGTAACTCTTTGAATTACTGCTCTCATTTGTTTAGGTATTTACGAATGGTATTCAGAAGCTGATTCTTATCAATGGGCTTCGAAACATAATCATTACATCCTGCTGCAATACAGAGGTGTTTATCCTCTTCATTTGCATAGGCTGTCTGGGCAATTATTATAATGTCGGGGAAAGTTTTCCTGATTTCCTGGGTTGCAATTAATCCATTCATTACAGGCATTCTGATATCCATAAGTATCAGATCAAATTTATTATTCTTCCTGAGTTCATCAATGACTTCTTTTCCATTCCAGGCATGGATCACTGAGACATCAGTAATTCTGAGCAATTCCTCAATAATCCTGAAATTATATTTATCGTCTTCGGCTACAAGAAATATCTTATCTTTCCATACATTCTTGTAATCAAATAAATCTTCTTTTTGAACTGACTCAAACTCCTTATCAATTTCCAGAATAGGAAGGGGAAGAGCAAAATAAAAAGTAGATCCTTCGCCTGGTTTTGAATCAACATGTATTTCACCATTCAGCATACGGACCAGATTCTGTGATATTGTCAATCCAAGTCCTGTTCCACCATATGACCTGGTATCAGCTTCTTCCAGTTGCCTGAATCTGTCAAAGACTAATTTACGTTTATCCTCAGGAATGCCAATTCCGGTATCCCGTACAAAAAACAATAATTTATTATCATCAGTCTTTCTAAGTCCAATTTCAATATAACCTTCGTTGGTAAATTTAATGGCATTATCAATAAGATTGGAAAGAATCTGCCGGAGCCTGAAAGCGTCAGTATAACAAATAATTTTTTCCGATGGAATATCCAGAATAATATCAATATTTTTCTTTCCAACTGTCTGTAGAATCTCGAGAAATTGTTTCTGAAGTTCAGGTAACAAAACATTAAGATGACATTCTGCAATATTAATGTTCAGCTGACCGGCTTCAATTCTTGCAATATCAATAATATCATCAATTAATCGTATTAAAGTCTGGCCATTATGAGTAATAATTTTAATGAATTCTTCCTTTTTATTACTGGCAATATTAGGATCAGCAAGAAGTTGTGTGAATCCAATGATAGCATTCATCGGAGTCCGGATCTCATGAGACATATTCGCTAAAAAGGCCGATTTCAAACGATCAGATTCTTCAGCTCTCTCTTTTGCATTGATCAGTTCCATTTCAGATTGTTTTCTCAAAGTAATATCACTGAACTGACCTTCAATTGTCTTAAGATCACCCTTTATATTTCTAAGCAGACTACCAACTGCATGGGCATACCATTGACTTTTATCCGGCTTGATGATACGAAGTTCAAAGTCAAATGGGACATCATTTTCAAGGGATTTTTTTATCCGTGAAATGAATTCTATTAAATCATCTGGATGTATGAAAGATTTAAGTTTTTCAATTTCAAGTTTAAATTGACTCTTATCTAAACCAAGTAATCTGCATCCGTTCTCAGAAAATTCGATAATATTAGTTTCAGGATCCCAGGACCAGCTTCCTGAATTTGAAATTTCCTGGGCTTTATTGAGCTTTTTCTGACTCTGAATAATTAAAGATGTAGCTTTTTTGAGTTCTGTAATGTGTTTTCTCAGTTCACGGTTTTTTTGTTGAATTTCTTCAGATTGTTTGCTGATTTTTTGTTCAAAGAGTTTACGATCCGTAATATCCTCATATGT
>CAZEKO010000150.1:0-3508 GCA_964512775.1 uncultured Bacteroides sp.
TATCCGGATAAACACTTACCGTTTTGCTCACAATACCAATACAACCGGCATAATTCTCAACCCGCAGGACAACATCAAAATCACGTATGTTATTGAAATCAGTATTAACAAAAGTGTGGGTTATGGGGTCATCATTTAGCCTGGTAATAACAGTTCCGTCCCCGAAATCCCATGTGTAACTCATTCCTCCACTGGTCTGGCTTTCAAACGTCACTTCAAAAGGATTACAATCAAGTGTTTTGGGGAAAGTAAATTCTGCTATCACCTGGGGATGAACTACAATGGACATTGTAAATGTTTTGACACATTCTCCGTCGGCTGAAGAAGTGGTCAGGGTTACCATATATATAGAATCAGAATTACCGAAATTTAAAAACGTATGCTCCGGAGATGGATCGACAGAAGAAGCTCCGTCACCAAAATCCCAGTAATATGTCACTGCATTCAATGACAAATCATTAAAACTTACGGTAAAGGGATGGCAGCCTTCTGTTGCATCTGCGGAAAAGTTGGCTGTTATTTCAGGATTTACAGTAATATATCTTATCAGTGTATCGCTGCATCCCTCACTGTTCCTCACAATGAGTCGCAAGGTATATATTACAGGTGAGCCGCTGAGATTTAAATATGTATGAAGGAAGCTGGCTGCGCTGGTAGCCGAGACCGGGCTACCATCTCCAAAATTCCATTGATACTGCTCAGCACCAATCGACTGGTTGTCAATAGTAATAACAAACGGGTGACAGCCGATGATATCATCCACGGTATAGGAAGCTTCTATATAAGGATGTATAACCACAAAGGAAATTGCAGTATCCCTGCATAATTCAGTTGATGTAACAGCCAGAGTTACCCTGTAGGTTGTATCATGGTCCAGCATGTTCCTGTCGTACAGGTGGACAGGCTCGAACTGAGTGGAAGTTCCCCCATCACCGAAATCCCAGAAATACGTAGCCGCTCCGTTGGAATTATTCTGGAACGTTACTTCAAAAGGAGAGCAGCCCTCATCAGGAATAGTCTGGAACGAAGCGCCAATTTCAGGATATACGGATACTTCCCGCGAAATGGTATCCCAACAGCCCTCCTCATTTTCCACCCTGAGCCGGATGGTATATGTTACAGGGTCAGGTGTATTATTTACATAAACTTTCGAAATCTTTGGACCTGAAGAGGTAGATGTGGTACCATCTCCGAAATCCCAGAAATAAGAATCGGCTCCGTAGGATTGATCGGAAATCACTATCAGGTGAGGTGTACAGGCAGCAACTGTGTCAAAAGCAAAATTGGCTTCAATATAGGGTCTTACAGTTATATTATATGACGAAGTATCCTGGCAGAAATAAGGAGAGATAGCAATAAGCCGTGTCTGGAAATTCAGGTTATCCGGCCCGAATTGATTTCTGAAAACATGCAGAGGATTTTCTTCAATGGATGACCCACCATCACCAAATTCCCATAACCATGTGTCTGTATTACCCCACGAGTTATTCTGAAATTGAACAGGCAACGGATCACATCCGTCATCATTATCCACAGAAAAAGCAGAATAGATCTCGGGAAAAACAGTAATAGTTTTTGTAAATATGTCAGCACAACCGCTTGAATTCTTTACAAGCAGGGTAACGGTCCGGTCAATGAGAAGGTTGGTAGTATTCGTATAGGTGTGCGTGATGGAAAAAGGCTGAGGATAAGTGGGAGGAGGCGGATAGGGTGTTGCGGGATCCAGGTCATATCTGATCAAAGCACTGCCATCCCCCAGATCATACTGCCAGGAGTATGCACCCGTTGATTGGTCATTAAACTGAATTTCCAGCGGTGAGCAACCTGAGGAAGCACTGGTTTCTAAAAATGCTTTGACAGGTGATGAAACCACTACAGTCAGAGTGATGATACCGGATCCACAGGCACCCGATACTTCAACATCATAGTCGTGTGGCCCGGGCGGCAAATTAATAGCTGTTGGCATATTGCTGGTAGCATCATCAAGATATGTATCCGGTATCCATTGATAACGGGTACCACCATAAGCGTAAAGCTGAACATCATCACCATAACAGGCTCTTACAATTTGTGAATTTGTTCCTGCTATATTGGCACCTACGTTTAGATTACCAAAGTCAGAGTAATAGCCGTAATACAATCTTCCCTGGGCAGCTCCCGGGAATCCATTCAGGATTGCGAGATGGAAAATCCCGCCGGTATTCTGGACCAAATGCTGGCCCACAGTAAGTGTATTGGAATTAATAGAAGTTGAAAACTGGGCCACCCAGCCATCACTACCCAGTATCTCAGTAAATGCACCCGGATCAATGATACCATCATTCCTGACACCATCTACCAGAAATTTGTCTTCATTTCCTTTTTCAACTATAATGAAAAAATAAAATTTATTATCTGACCTGGCACGGGTAAATGCCAGCTGTGTGTTACCGGTACATCCAATGGCCGGGACGATAGCTCCAGCCCGGCTCTGATTCTCAATCCCTATCTGAAAAACATAAAATGGTCTCACAGGATCAGTAGCGGGATTAAGCTGGGAAGTAATACGGGCAAATTTGGCACCATTAGGAACCACCACCAATGCCTGCTGACCTCTGTTCAAAGTCGTATAGGGGGAAGATCCAATTGGTAAACCTAATGCATCAAATACATAAATGGGAGTATTATCTTCGGTGGCTATGACATAGACATGGTTGGGATTATTGACTTCGGGTACAATGTAATTAGTTCCTATTATACTTACGGGCACTATCTGATCTCCCACCACATCCTGCCCCTGTGATCCCGATGCAATGGCATCATCTTTCACAGATACAGCAATAGGAGCATTAGATTCAATCCTGGTCCCCGCCAGCCGGTCAACAGCCCAGATACTGTAATTTAATGGGAAAAGTGAAAAAGTTTGCCCCCTGTTTAATGTAACAACAAGTGTTCCACCTGGAGCAACAGGCGTAAGAAGAGATCCATAGCTGGCGGCTTTCCCCGGAGGCAGGGTAAAGGTAACCTGTGTGTTGTCCTGGGTCGCTACTATATCAATGGCAGAGTAAGTCCTTGGTGTTAAATTCCTGTTGTTGTAAACTGTCTGGAATGGGGTATAAAAAAGTGTTCCCAACCCATTTCTGCCTTTTAATGTCCAGAGATCTGAACCGTAATCGTAGTTTACTTCCCAGTATGCGGTAATCATATTGGTAGCTATAATATGAAGTCCGAAATTGTTGATCCCGCTTGGAGTCAGTGGCTTATTCTCCAGCCTGTTATTAGTAGGATTGGCGGCTACATCAATGAGATAAGTGAGGTCAACAGCAGCGGTTGAATTGCCCGCCATGTCAATCACAATATCCTGAAATCCGTTTGGATTTAGTGTAGGGTGATAAGGATTAGCCGGCATACTTATGGTGACTGTAGTAGCCAGTTCCATGGTAGCTATTCTCAGTGTACCGGGAGTCCCACCAATATTTCCCCTGTGTGACAATTCGGAAACCACAAACCAGAATTCATTATCAACCTG
>CAZEKO010000150.1:3608-5170 GCA_964512775.1 uncultured Bacteroides sp.
CCACCGGAAGAGGAGGATATTACCCGGAATCCCCCTTCAGCTTACGATGGCACTTTCAATGCTATATTCTTTAAACAAGGGATCGGAAATGAACGCACAAAACTTATTACTCCGGAACTGGACCTGCTGGGGGGAGTCAGTATCGAACTTAGTTTTTACCTTTGTCAGATCCCATGGACATTTGAAGGTGCAACAGGATGGGATGTTCTCCGTGTCTATTATAAAACATCTGAGAGCGGTTCCTGGGTGCTTCTGCATGAATACCTTGACCCGGTATATGAATGGGAACTGCAAACCCTGGTGCTTCCCAACCTGTCCGCAACCTACTATGTTGCTTTTGAAGGACATACCCGCTGGGGATATGGCACATGCATTGATAATATTATCATAGAAGAAAAAGGGTTGCAACATCTCTGGATCGGGGATATAGACTTTTATCAGCCTTTCACCAATTATGTTCCATCAGGATATTCGGACTTGCCAATAATGAGGATTGATTTTAAAGTATTTGGAAATACAGATTCCGCCTTTCTTGAAAATATTCAATTTACATCCCTTAATACATCTGACAACGATATCCTGACTAACGGAGTAAAACTGTACACTTCAGTAACCCAGACATTCAGCACTGATAATCCTCTTGGTTCCCCAACCAATTTTATATCAGGGAAAGCCAGTTTTACAAACCTTGATTACAGCCTGCCACCTGGGCAATCCTACCTGTGGCTGACATATGATGTCGACATCGATGCTGATCATGGTAATATTCTGGATGTTATGGTGGCAGCCCATGATATTCTGGCTAATGACACATTGTATCCGGCTGTTAATCAGTCACCTGATGGTTATAAAATACTTTATGAAACTCAGTATTTTGAAGATTTCGAAGGAATCCATAATTGGACTCTGACCGGAGAATTTGAAGTCAATACCCCCAATGGTATGGGGGGTAATCCGGGGAATCCTGATCCTTCAGATGCATTCAGCGGCACAAAGATTCTGGGAACAGACCTGACCGGACTGGGCACAATTCCATACAATTACGAGCCTGATTTGAGTGAAGTGGCAAGCAATCTTGCTACTTCACCAACAATGGATCTGTTTTATTATAAAAATCTAAACCTGTTTTTCCAGCGATATCTTAATGTTGAGGTATGGGACAATTCCTCCATCCATATCAGCTCTGATGGTGGAACAACATGGAATACGCTCTGGGAAAACAGTTCTTACCTTAGTGATTTCCAGTGGACAGAACAAAAGATCGTCATTCCCAATCAGTATGCAAGAACCCACCAATTTAAGATCCGTTATAAGTTGGGGCCTACAAATGGGAATAATAATTATTCAGGGTGGAATATAGACGACATTTATCTGACTGGTGAATTTATTACGAAAGATGTAGGCGTTTCAGAATGGATCTATCCTCTGAGCGGCAGCGGACACTCTGCTGCAGATTCAGTCAGGGTGCGTATAACAAATTATGGGGGAGCGGAAATTACCGATGATGTGCCCGTTGCTTATTCCTTTAATGGTGGCAGTACCTGGGTAACAAATAATATGAC
>CAZEKO010000151.1:0-5120 GCA_964512775.1 uncultured Bacteroides sp.
TGTCAAGGTTTGTCTTCTTAAATATAATCTTAGTTACCAGATCAACAAAAACATCCTGGAAAAACAGCATAAAAATAACTCCAACCACAAGGTATTCAGTTGGTTTTATATCAGGAAATTCATTCCAACTGCAGAGCATAACCAGTAATAAAACCCAGATGCCTAATCTGATAAGCAAATTCCAGGTGTACAGATATGATACTTTTGAACGGGTATGGGATATTAGTAAAATAATTGCAGTTAATATTCCGCCTGCCATAATCCCGCCAACGAACCGCCAGAGTAAACTTTCAAATGGTAAGAAAATAAGAGCCAGAAGTATAGAAAAAGATTTTATCAGTGATATTGCCAGGTGAATACGAAATGCCTTTTTACTTCTTGGAACACTCAATTTTTTATATGTCCTGTTGTACCGGGCTTCATGCCAGAATGCACCAACAAAATTGAGCTGGACACCATGTATTTTCAATAAACCCATTTTATATGGGTACGAGTCTGCCTTATAATCCTGGCAATACCCGCAATTATCTGTTCCTTTGCCCAATTCTTCAATAAACACATTTTTAATATCACGGAAGGTATAAAAGAACGGTCCAAGCCTGAAAAATGATTTTCTTTTTCCGATAATATAAAAAACAAGAAATATTCCCGCTATCCAAAAAAAGAACAATCCGAAGAAACCTGTTGTAACAGCTATATAAACCGGAAAAGCCAGAAAAAACAGGGTTAAAAGGATCATCAAAAAACGACCTATATAATTCAGAAACAGGAACAAATCGTACATGCCTGATTGCTGAAAAGCCTCATGTTCTTTACGGAGACGCTCATACTTCATTTCAGCTGCCTGTCGGGCTTTTTCTTTTGCCAGTTTCTTGTAATATTCATAGCTGCGCTTCCGTTCTTCTTCATTTTCTGCCATAATCCGTAATGTCTCGAGGATTTTTTGATTGGTAAGAATTTCATAGGCTTCGGTAATCTCAATGAATTTTTTGGAAGCACTGGGCTCTGAAGAAACATCAGGATGATATTTTTTTGCCAGGAAACGATATGCCTTCTTGATTTCCTCCTGATTAGCTTTATTTGTTAATCCAAGTATTTTGAAGTATTCTTCTAGCATTGGAAAGGATTACATCCAAAATTAAAAAAAACAATTATCCCGGTGAAATTTTTAAATTGGCAGAAAAAATGGAATATTATTTTATACTGGTCGAACCTTCTGTTCCCGGAAATATTGGCGCAGCTGCACGGGCAATTAAAATTATGGGTTTCAGACATTTATGGTTGGTAAAACCATGTAACTACCTTAACCAGGAAGCCATTAAGATGGCACATGGATCGGGTGATATCCTTAAAGATGCAAGAATATTTAATTCACTGAAGCAAGCACTAAATGATATTGATTTTATCGTTGGAACCTCTGCCAGGAAACGTACTGCCCATGAAGAGTATGTTAATTGTTCAGAATTACCTCAGATAATTACAAATAAAGGCAGGACGATCAAGTCTGCGGGATTTGTTTTTGGAAGGGAAGAATCCGGCCTGACTAATTATGAGCTAAAAGAATGCGACATCGTTACGCATATCCCAATGATCTCTGATTATCCATCGGTAAACCTGGCACAGGCCGTCATGATATATACCTATATTCTATCCGGATTAATTTTAGAAAAAGAGGTTAAAAAGAAGGATTTCAGGAATGAAGAAGGCTTTAAAGAATTAAAACGGCGAATAAAAATAATATTGGCAGATGTGGGGATTGATAAAAATCCCACACTTCACGACAGGATTATGGAGAGATTGATTTTACTGAATGAAGATGATATACACCTTCTGTATTCTTTCACAAATAAATATCAGGAAAAGTACAGAGATTAATTTTACCGACCTGTCAATTCTGATTTTGACTTGAAAATAGTACTGAAAAGTCCCGATCGTGGACTGGTAAAATAGGAAGCCGGATTCTGACTGGAATTCATTATAAAATCATTTTCTCCTCTCCTATAGGCTTTAATTATAACAGGTGCCATATTGATACCATTAATAGTAAGCTGATAATCAGGGCCTATTACAGGGGTAAAACTATCAATAAAAGATGAATTCGACTTTTGAACCAGTGAGTTCATATATGAAGCCATTGAAGCGCTGTCGGCAGTTATTCCCTCAATGATCCACATAGTATCGGATTTCATTGCAATAAATCCAGAATCAGCCGGATAATCAAATGTCAGTAAATTAATATCATTCTTTTCAGTGTGCAGGAAAGTTTGATTTCTCCAATTTTTGAAAGTCTGGTTAAAGCTCATCGCAAGAAATCCTTTTACAATGTAGACATCTGTTTCTTCGTATAATCTGATATAGGTAAGTCCGGTTCCATAATTTCCCCCATAGCCGCTATATCCTGATGGCCCTGGTTGATAATCGAACCTGCCGACAATTAAATCAAGAACAGGCTTTTTACCTTCTTTCATGATTACTCTTGTTCCCAGGGAATCGGTTACACCGAAATCACCCCATTTTTCTTTATTCCGGGTGGCAATTCGTTCTGGCCTGAGGACTAACAGTTCACTGAACATATTTTTAAGGTTACTTTCATCAGCATCAGCAGTAATATCTCCTTTCGTCACCTTCCAGTCATTTCCGAAACGGGAAAAAATAATTTCGGCCCCTTTTTCAGCAGAAGGGTACAGAAGTATAGTAGTGACCAATGAACTGTCAATCTGGATAAGGTCGGTCTTCAGATTTCCGACGGATCGTTTTTGCTTTATTGTTCTGGCTAGTAAGAATAATCCCGTAAGAATAATTAGAACAATAAGCAGGATTTTATTATTGAATTTTGCAGCCATAGTATTTAATAGAGTTTTTTAATTATGACCAGTTTTCTTCCATTCTGATAACCCTCTGGTTACGTTTGATCTGGAATCGGACAAAACCATAAACAAGGACAAGCAGGATTGGCAAAAGGAAATTCAACCATTTCAGGAATGCACGCTTTGAATCATCCATATCTTTGATAGGACGGGAGGTAATACCTTTTGTACGTAATGTAATCAATCCCGTATCATCTGAAAGCCAGTCAATACTGTTTACCATCAGGCTGACATTATCCTCCTGCAACTGTTGTTGTTCTCCTCTTGGACCATTGACAGGAAAATCTCCATCGGCAATTACCACCATTTTTGAAGGTATCCTGGCTCCATTATTGCCTTCAAAAGCTGCACCTAATACCAGATTTTGCATTGGGAAATCGAACTCTGTCCACTGTTTCTGGTAATTAAAATATTGTGGTGCAGGTTGGATATTAGCCCTTTCGGAAGTAAATAATAACGGTGTAAAAATCAATCCTGAATCACCTGTGAATTCGATAGTACTTATAAACTGCATTATAACTGCTTCCAGACCTTTTGTAATGGGATGATCTGAAAAATTATTTATTATTGGTATGTATGGCATTAATAATGAAGAAATGTGGATGGCATTTCCGATCTGTTGCTGCATGGTGACATTTACAGCATTTGCATCAATGACGAAATTTTCATTTACAACAATTCCTTTATTATTAAGCCAGGATTCCAATCCGGTATTAATTGCCATTCCATATGCAGATTGAAGATTACCTCCCACACGATTCATGGCGATAAATAATCTGCCTCCATTGGCCATAAAATTATCCAGCTGTGCGAGTTGATACTCAGGAATTGTATCTGTAGGGGCTACAATAGCTATAGTTTTAATACGTGCAGGGATAATGGTGGAATCGGTCAGGGTCAATTCTTCAAAACTGTACAGGATGCTAAGTTCAATATTAACCTGGATCATCTCATCTATTCCGGGTTCTCCATGACCCTGCAGAAGTCCCACAGATGGCTTATCCGCAACAGATAATTTTTTTATTGCTGTGGAAAGAGCATACTCCATAGTTGCACCGGGTTCTATAACAGGAATGATTTCTGAAGCATTCCCGATATTTAGAACAGCACCCAGGTAAGCTTTTTGTTGTTTCATCTGATCTTTTTCACGCACATTAATTACTACAGGTTGAATTCCAGTTTGCATAGTCTCGGATTCTGTTTGTTCATCAACTGTTGGATTTATGAATTCATATATTACCTGTCCATTTGATATCTTACTGTATTCCACAAGCATATCCTGAAAATCACGGCGGGTTTGAAGAAGCTGAGGAGGAAGGTCCTCTGAAAAATATGCCTTGACTGTAACAGGCTCTTCAAGATTTTTAAGAATATCTTTTGTTGCTTTGTTGAGAGTGTACTGTTTGCCTTCGGAAAAATCAAGGCGGAAATAAAACTGATTAGCAATAATATTTAAAATGATCAGTATTGCAATGATCAGAAGTACAGTCAGATCAGATTTATAAGATTTCATATTACTTTATTTCTTTTGGAAAGTGATATTTCTGCAAGGAACAAACCAAGAAAAATCAGCGAAAGGAAATATATAAGATCGCTGCTATCAATAACTCCCCTGGACATACTTTCAAAATGTACCCTCAGGCTTAAAGAATTTAATACCTGACCAATAATACCGGTCATGTTTCCTGAAAGCAGATCAAAGATCAGATGGAAGAAAATCCCGATGAACAATGCTATCAGAAATGCTACAATCTGGTTTTGAGTAATACTGCTGGCAAACAACCCGATACTGATATAAACTCCGCTCATCAGTATAAGTCCGAGATAACCACAAATGACTCCACCGATATCTATGTTGCCAATGCTTGCAACAGTTATTACATATGGGAGTGTAAAAAGTAATGCGATAATAATTAATATCAATGTAGAAAAGAATTTCCCAAAGACGATTTGCCGGTCAGTAATCGCTTTTGTAAGGAGAAGTTCAATGGTACCGGATCTTTTTTCTTCAGACAACAGCCGCATTGTTAATGCTGGTATGAAAAAAAATAAAGTCCAGTAAGCGATGGAGAAAAATGATCTGAGACTGGCCTGTCCGACAAGGAAAATATCGCTTCCGAACAACCAGGTAAAGAATCCGCTGATGCCAAGGAAAACTACAAGTAAAATATAGGCAATCAGTGAGTCGAAAAAAGATTGTAACTCTCGTCGTGTTATTACAAAGATCGTCTTCATATTTATGTATTTAGTAAT
>CAZEKO010000152.1:0-5120 GCA_964512775.1 uncultured Bacteroides sp.
GTCCGTTTCCGTACATCCCCTGTCCCGTAACGAACACTTAGCGAAATATTCTGATATGCTGTTTCAGTATTTAATTAACACTAAAAAAGTTACTTAGGCTTTTTGGCATACTTAATGTGGAGCAAAACTCTGGTTGTTCATATTAATTAATCAAATTGCGATTTAGTTAAAAAAAGATCCCCGGTTTCGGCGCGACCGGGGATCAGATTCAACATCTTAAGAGTATCAGAGTAGAAAAGATGAAGAATAGTTGTAGTAAATTTAGTCTTTTCTGGATTAAAATTCAAGGTTTATATCAGGAAAATAATTATTCAAACACTAATTCCCTGATTTACTGCAATTAATTCTTCAAAAATTCCTGAACTGACCCCCTCTTTAAGGTAGTTGGATCAACAGGTGCCCGGATCTTAACTGAAACGGGTACCTGTTTTTCTCAGACAGGCTTTTTTATTTTCTAACCCTAAATATTAGCTTATGAAAAGGTTCTACGGATTTCTTTCACTTGTCATCTTTGTGAGTTCTCAATGGATAAATGCACAAGGATTTCAGGTGACAGGGAAGGTTACAGCATCAGAAGATGGCTTACCCCTTCCCGGTGTTGCTATTGTAGTTAAAGGTACAACTCTGGGTTACCTTACTGATCTTAGCGGTGAATACACATTTCAGGTTCCGGAGGATGCACAAATCCTGATCTTCAGCTTTGTGGGAATGAAAACCCAGGAGATCTCAATTGGCGGCCGGACCACAATTGATGTGGTTATGGAGCCTGATGTGATTGGACTTGGTGAGATACTTGTTACAGCAGTCGGTATCCGCAGGGAGGCAAAAGCCCTTGGATATGCTGCTGAAGCCGTTGACGGCGAAGAACTTTCCGGATCAGGGGAATCTAGTATTATCCAGTCTCTTGCTTCCAAAGCGGCAGGAGTACAGATTACCAGTTCATCCGGTACACCAGGTTCATCATCAAAAATTACTCTGAGGGGTAATTCGACTTTTACTGGTGAGAATCAGCCTCTTATAATTGTCGATGGAGTCCCAATCGATAATAGTACCACAAGGACAGAGGCTGGGGATTATCCATACAATGAAGGACTGCAGGGTGTAAATTATGCAAACAGGGGTATTGACCTGAATCCCGACGATATTGAATCGGTGACTATTCTGAAAGGCCCTGCGGCTGCTGCATTATATGGTGTCAGAGCAGGTTCAGGCGCCATTATTTATACGACCAAACGCGGAAATTATGGTAAAGAACAGGGAATAAGGGCTACCTATAGTTTTTCTGCAGACATAAGTCAGGCCAATAAGCTTCCCGAACTTCAGGATATATGGGCTCAGGGAGATGGCGGAGGTGAACCGGATGGTTCAGGCGGATATACACAGGGAACATATGATGTTTGTGATTTTGGACCGGATATGATCGCTTTTACAGGTGATGATGTATCCTATGGAACATCAAACAGCTGGGGGCCCAGAATCTCTGATCTTGCCAGCCTGGGTGTAACAGCAACGGATAATATGGCTGATTTCTTTAAAACCGCAACTGCTTATACACACAATCTCTCACTTATGGGAGGGACGGAAACTTCTTCCTTCCGGCTGTCTGTTATGAGACTGGATCAGGATGGCATTGTCCCAAATTCATTTTATAATAAGACGTCTATCAGGCTTACTTCCGATGCCAATATTACGGCAAAATGGAAGATGGGAGGAACTGTGAATTATATAGCTTCTACAGGCCGCAGAACACAGAACGGGAGTAACCTTTCGGGGGTAATGCTTGGACTGGCACGCTGCCCGGCCAGCTATAACCTGAATGATGATGAATACGGTTATGAATTTCCTACCGGTCAGCAAAGACAATACTTTTACCTTTACGATAACCCATGGTGGTCAGTTTATAATAATGTCTTTAATGATAAAGTCGACAGGGTACTTGGAAGTGCATATCTGACCTGGACACCATTTAAATGGCTTACCGGAACATACAGGGTGGGTGTTGATGTGATCAGCGACAACAGGAAATTTCATTGGGCTCCCGGTGCCTGGAATGCAGATGAATTCCTGGGTGAAGTTCATGAAGATAATCAACGGCATACCGAGTACTACGGTGACCTGTTGCTGACTGCAAATTATGACTTCACGGAAAAAATTACTGCTTCCCTTACTCTGGGGAACAACCTGAATCACAGATATGATCAGGACCTGTTCGCCCGTGGAAGAGTAATAAATGTCCCGGATCTATATAACATAGGTAACACATCTACCCTTTACGCTGATGAGGACCAGACAATTATCAGGACTGCTGCATTGTTCTTTGATATGAATGCATCCTATGGTGAATTTCTATTTCTTAACGTCACAGGAAGGAATGAGTGGTCATCAACGTTCGGTCCAAACCGGAGTAATTTCTTTTACCCCTCGGTCAGTTTGTCATTTGTGTTTACAGAACTGATACCTGAAAATAATATACTCTCATTTGGTAAACTAAGGATTGCCTATGCACAATCAGGGATAAGCCCTCTTGCGTATTCCTCAAAGACTTATTATCTCGCACCATTTATTACCGATGGTTTTACAAATGGTGCAAGCTTTCCTTATATGGGTAATAATGGATTTGGGATCAGCAACATTCTCGGTAATCCGGATCTTAAACCTGAAAGGGTTACAGGAAAGGAGATTGGAACGGACCTTAGATTCCTTAAGGCAAGATTAAATATCGATTTCACTTACTATAACCAGCTGACAACTGATATCCTGGTACTCAGACCGATCGCTGCAACAAGCGGATTCCAGTTTATGCGTGCAAATTCCGGTGAAATGGTCAACAGGGGAGTGGAACTGGTTGTATCAGGTGATCCTGTTAAAACTTCAACCTTTAACTGGAACCTCAGCGTGAATTGGTCCAGAAATTATAATGAAGTCCTCAGACTGGCAGAAGGTGTCGACGAAATTTCACTCGAATCAGGCTTTACCGATATTGGTTCCTATGCCATTGTAGGTGATGCATATGGCGCTTTTTATGGTACAAGATGGGAACATGATAACGATGGTAATCTTATCATCAATCCATCGACCGGTATTCCCTATAGTGATCCATTGGAAGGAAATATTGGCAATCCTTTCCCAAAATGGTTGGGCGGATTGAGAAATACCTTCACTTTCAGAGGACTTTCGCTGACCGCTCTTCTGGATGTTCGTGAAGGCCAGAGTGTATGGTGCGGAACCGTTGCACGACTGCACAGGATTGGCCGGTCAGAGGAATCAGCCGACAGGGAGAGGACATATGTGATACCAGGAGTTCTGTCAACAGGACTTGATGGAGATGGCAATCCAATTGCCGGCACTGAAAAAAATAATGTTGAAATTTCGGCTTATGATTATTTCACAAGATATGTTGGCGATATGGGCAGTACAGCGAAAGAACAATCCATTTATGATGCTTCGTGGATACGTTTGAGAGAAGTTGGACTGTCATATACATTCAATCTTAAGGATAAAATCCCTGTCCTTCATACTCTGGATCTTGGCTTTACAGGAAGAAATCTCTGGCTGAAAACTGATTACCCTGGCGTAGATCCTGAAACAAGCCTGCTTGGTGCCGGCTCCAACATTAATGGCTGGGATTATTTTAATATGCCAGGATCAAAATCATATATATTCTCCATTAAGGTTGGATTTTAAGCAAATGAATTTAAAACATCAAAATAAATGGTTATGAAAAAAATATTTGTTCTTATACTTTTGCCTGTATTACTCTCTGTCGTAAGCTGCGAGAGGTTTATAGAAGGGTGGGACGATTCACCTAACACACCAACAGTGGCAACAGCACCATTACTTCTGAGTGCATCAGAAGTCGCTACTTTCATGTTTTATACAGGGCAATTGACACGTACACCCTCAGTCTTTATCCAGCATTGTGCAGGTACAGATTTTCATATGGAGGATATCAGAGACTACACACTGCTCGAGGGTGATAATGTTAATGAATGGGAAGGAATCTACTCCACCTGCCTTATGAATGAACAACTTATCATTGAAAATTATGGAGATGATAATCCTTATTATGCAGGTATTGCAAAAATCCTGAAAGCGATGGCTCTCGGATTGCTTACTGATCTCTGGGGGGATGTTCCTTATCGGGAAGCACTTAAAGGATTGACCGGTGTATCAAGTGTTGAGCTAAATCCGCATTTTGATTCCCAGGAGACCGTAATCCAGGATATTCAGTCGCTGTTGACTGAAGGCATTTCAGATCTGTCAAGACCCGTCTCAGATAATATTCTTGCACCCGGAGCCGATGATTATATCTTTGAAGGAGACCCTGCTGGGTGGATTAATACTGCATGGATTCTGAAAGCAAGGTATGCCAACCGACTCAGTAAACGGGATGCAACTGGATCTGCTACCAATGCATTGAGTTTTCTCTCAAATATCGATCCAACAATAACGGATTGTATGTCCATTCATGGAGAAGCATCCAATGAAGCCAATCAATGGTATGCTTTCCAGCAGGATCGGGGAAATTATATGCAGATGGGAGAATTCTTTATCGAGTTACTGAAATCAATTAACGATCCGAGACTGCCGTTCTATGCTTTACCGAACCTCGATGGCGAATATATTGGATCTCCTAAAAATGAATCAAATACCAGTACATCCGACTGGGGTCCTTATGCAGGTACAACAAATGAAACAGATCTTCCTCTGGTCACTTATTTCGAAGCAAAGTTTATCGAAGCCGAAGCGAACCTTAGATTGGGAAATAATGTTGAAGCCGCAGCAGCCTATAATGAAGCTGTAAAAGCATCTGTACTTAAGGTCACGGGGGCACCTGATCCCGCATTCGAAGCCCTTTATGCCGCTGAAGATGCCGCCAGTATTACCCTGGAAAAAATAATGACCCAGAAATACATTGCTATGTTCACGCAACCTGAAGCATGGGCCGACTGGAGGAGAACTAACCTCCCGGTTCTCGAGCCAAATCCGGATGGCGATGTAACTGGTATACCCCGACGTTTCCCGACTTGTCGTTCTGAACGCAATTATAATACTAATGCGATTGTTGTATCGGATATACTGACTCCGGTGTGGTGGGACCAGTAAGATAACTCTACTGG
>CAZEKO010000153.1:0-1132 GCA_964512775.1 uncultured Bacteroides sp.
ATTTCTGCGGCATTTCCTGATAGCAGGATTTCCGGAACCTTCCATCCTTTGTATTCTGCAGGCCTGGTATATACCGGGGGGGATAAAAGTCCATCCTGGTATGAATCTGTCAGTGCGGATGTCTCATCTGAAAGAACGCCAGGTATCAACCTGATGATACTGTCGATTATGACTGAAGCAGCCAGCTCTCCACCGGAAAGAACATAGTCGCCGATAGATATTTCCCTGGTTATAAGGTGCTCGCGAACCCGCTGATCGACTCCTTTATAGTGTCCGCATAAAATGATAAGGTTTTTCTTTGATGAAAGTTCGTTAGCCGTTTTCTGAGTGAACGGCTCACCGTCGGGGGAGGTGAAAATAACCTCGTCATAATTCCTTTTTTCCTGAAGTGATCGGATAGCAAGGTCAATCGGCTCAATAGAAAGTACCATGCCGGCCTCTCCACCGAAGGCATAATCATCAATTTTCCGGTGCTTATCCCTGCTGAAATCCCTCAGGTTATGAATGATGATCTCGACGATCCCATGCTCTTTTGCCCTTTTAATAATTGAATGATTCAGCGGACTTTCCAGCAAATCCGGTACACCAGATAAAATATCTATTCTCATGTAAATGACTATTTTTACAAAATTACATAATTAAAATAAGCAATAAATCCCAAAAAAACTTTGAGAGTAGTTGTTATTTCCCTATTTTCGCAACGATACTCTGTTTTGTCAATAATTGTGAACCAATAGATAATAATGACAAAAATGACCAGATTCAGGATGAATCTGTCGCCGGCAAGATAAATGCCGGTGTAACTACAAGGAGAACTACAATGAAACAGGCTAAGACTGCCACTCAAGAAGACAGTAATTTAAAAAGCACGGCCTCTGACAGTAAAGATGGAATGACATCAGGAGATGAAAAATCATCTGCAGGCCCGGAAATAATAGAAGGGGAAGCACCCGAACCTTCTGAGGAATCCATAAAGGAATCTGTAAGTGAGATTGTAGATATGCCCGGGGAGGAGCTAATAAAAGAACCCATAGCTGACTCCAACGAGAATCCACTGGTGGAGACTGTTCAGGAGCCCATAATAGAGTCCGATAAGGAATCTCCAGGAGAACCAATAGAAGTACCTGAAGAA
>CAZEKO010000153.1:1232-2703 GCA_964512775.1 uncultured Bacteroides sp.
CATAATAGAGTCCGATAAGGAATCTCCAGGAGAACCAATAGAAGTACCTGAAGAAGAACCTGAAGAACCTGAAGAAGAACCCGAAGAGGAACCTTCAGAGATACCGATTGAAGTACCTGTTGAGATACCACTTGAGATACCACTTGAGATACCAGCTGAGGTAACAATAGGGAAAGCGGTTAACTTCCAAATTGATTATTCGACACTTACACGGGTAGACCTTCTGGACCGGCTGCAGGAATTAATGGATAATACAAATATTCGTGATCTCAGGTCGGATGTCGATAATATCAAGATAAATTATTATAAGAAATATAAGCTTGAGGTTGAGCAGAAGCGAAAACAGTTTGTCGAAAAAGGTGGAGACATTGATGATTTCACTGCGCCGGATGATCCGCTGGAGCCCAGGATTAAGGAGTTACTGAAGCGATACCGCGATCTTAAGGCAGAAAGTAATAAAACTCTGGAACAGGAAAAAATCGGGAATGTCGATAAAAAATATGCGGTAATTGATAAGATAAAAGACCTGATAAACCGCAAAGAATCGATTAATAAAACTTTTCAGGAATTCCGGGAACTTCAGAAAGAATGGAGGTCAATCGGACTGGTTCCCCAGCAAAATTTAAAAGATCTCTGGGAAACCTATAACCATCATGTTGAGACATTTTATGATTATATAAAGATTAATAAGGAACTCAGGGATCTCGACCTTAAGAAAAACCTCGAAGCCAAGATTGTTTTATGTGAGAAAGCAGAGGTGCTACTCCTGGAACCCTCGATAATTGAAGCCTTTAACAAACTCCAGAAATATCATGATCAATGGAGAGAGATTGGACCTGTACTTCCTGAGATGCGGACCGAGATATGGGAAAGATTCCGCGAAGCAACATCAAAGATCAATAAGAAACACCAGCAACATTTTGAGGATTTAAAAAAGGAGCAGAAGAATAATCTTGAACAAAAAAGACTGTTATGTGAGAAAGCTGAGGATATAAGCAATTATGATTTTAAAACTATACGGGAGTGGGAACAGAAATCTCAGGAATTAATTGAATTGCAAAAGGTCTGGAGGACCATCGGTTTCGCTCCCAAAAAGGATAATAATAAGATTTATAAACGTTTCCGCACTTCCTGCGATCAGTTTTTCGGAAGAAAGAGAGAATTCTATACTCAGAATAAGGAGATGTACCAGAATAATCTCCAGCTGAAAACAGATCTTTGCATACAGGCTGAATCATTGAAGGATAGCTCGGAATGGAAAAAAACAACTGAAGACCTTATCCACCTTCAGGAACAGTGGAAACTGATTGGCCCGGTTCCACGGAAACATTCAGACCAGATATGGAAAAGATTTCGTGCCGCATGTGATCATTTCTTCAACCGGAAGTCAGAGCACTATAGCTCAATCGATAAGACATTCGAGACCAACCTTACAAAAAAAGAAGAACTCATAAAGGAGATCGAAAAGTTC
>CAZEKO010000153.1:2803-5056 GCA_964512775.1 uncultured Bacteroides sp.
CAAAAATTGAGATGATCGATAATCTTGAATCAGATCAGGATTAAATCAGCTTAAGAATAAATATATTAACTTTGGCAGCTTAAAATAGCAGATATACAATTGTCATCAACAAAGTACATCTTCATAACTGGTGGTGTAACTTCCTCGTTAGGAAAGGGAATAATTTCATCCTCACTTGCAAAACTTCTCCAGGAAAGAGGGCTTTCGGTAACAATCCAGAAGCTTGATCCCTATATTAATGTGGATCCGGGTACGTTGAATCCTTATGAGCACGGAGAATGCTATGTTACAGAGGATGGTGCTGAAACAGATCTTGATCTGGGTCATTATGAGCGGTTTCTTGGTATTACCATGTCAAAGGAAAATAATGTCACTACCGGAAGAATTTACCAATCAGTAATAAATAAGGAACGCCGGGGAGACTATCTCGGGAAAACCGTACAGGTAATACCCCATATCACTGATGAGATCAAACGGAGAATCAAGATACTGGGGAACAAATATAAGTTCGATGTGGTTCTGACGGAAATTGGCGGTACGGTTGGTGATATTGAATCGTTGCCATATATTGAAGCTGTCAGGCAGCTTAAATGGGAGCTTGGCCCGGGCAATATTATTGTGATTCACCTTACACTGGTGCCGTATCTGGCGACAACCGGGGAATTGAAAACAAAACCAACACAACATTCCGTAAAGGTGCTTCTTGAGGAAGGGATACAACCTGATATTTTAGTGCTTAGAACGGAAAAAACACTGACCCCTGATATACGGAAAAAAGTTGCTCTTTTCTGCAACGTTAATTATGATTCGGTAATTGAATCTATCAATGCTTCAACTATCTATGAAGTTCCTTTGCTGATGCAAAAGGAAAACCTGGACGGTATTGTTATACGGAAACTTGGCATTAAACGTACCAGGAAGCCTGATATGAAACCCTGGACTGAATTTGTTAATAAACTGAAAAATCCAAAATACAAGCTGGATATTGGCCTTGTGGGTAAATATGTTGAACTTGCTGATTCATACAAATCCATAATTGAATCACTGAGTCACGCTGGGGTAAATCATAAATGCAAAGTGCATGTTCATACTCTGCATTCTGAAGAGATCAACCAGCATAATGTTGACAAACAACTTGGACTGATGAATGGCATAATTGTCGCTCCCGGTTTTGGTGACAGAGGAATAGATGGAAAGATAACAGCCGTTCAATATGCCCGGGAACATAATGTGCCGTTCCTCGGTATATGCCTGGGTATGCAATGTGCGGTCATTGAATTTGCAAGGAATGTATTGGGACTTACAAAAGCACATTCCACTGAAATGAATCCAATGACACCTTACCCCGTCATCGACCTGATGGAAGAACAGAAGGGTGTTTCTGAAAAAGGGGGTACAATGAGACTGGGTGCCTATTCATGTCTTTTAAAGGAAGGTTCGGTGGCATATCAGTCATATGGGAAGAATTTCGTAAGAGAAAGGCACCGTCACAGGTATGAATTTAATAATGATTACCTCGTTGATTTTGAAAAGCACGGCATGATAGCTTCCGGAATTAACCCGGACAGTAACCTGGTGGAGATTGTTGAGATACCTGAACACAAGTGGTTCGTTGGTATTCAATTTCATCCGGAGTACCACAGTACGGTGATGAATCCACACCCTCTGTTCATAAGCCTTATTGGTGCTGCACTTCAGGGAATTAAGAAAAAAAAGTAATAAGGGAACATTGAGATGGATAGAAATACACTACTTGGATTATTGCTTATCGGTGTCCTTCTGATTGGATATTCGATGCTTAATAAGCCGGCCAGGGAAAGACAAAAACAGGAATACCAGAGAATCCAGGATTCACTTGCTAATGTTCAGAGACTGGAAGCTGAAAGAATTGACTCCATTCAATCTGTCGTAAAGAAAATAGAACCGGCAACAGGCGAGGTCAGTGGGGAGTCAGACAAGCAAGAGGACATTGAAGGTAAATATGGTGATTTTGCGGGTGCTGCAACTGGTGAAAAGAAGCTGATTACTCTTGAAAATGACGTGGTCAGGCTTAAAATTTCCACCCTCGGTGGCAGGCCATATTCAGTTGAACTTAAAAATTACAGGACATATGATTCCCTGCCGCTAATCCTTTTTGATGGAGACTCAACTGTATTCGGATTTAATTTCTTTGCGAGAAACCGGAGTATCAATACCAATGAGTTATTTTTTGTCCCCTCAAGGAATGAAAGCGAAATTATCTCGAAAGATCAG
>CAZEKO010000154.1:0-5037 GCA_964512775.1 uncultured Bacteroides sp.
TCTGCAAAAGTATCAGGGTATGATTCCTGATCTCCTAATCCGAATAATGCAATTTTTTTCCCGGTAAGATCAATATTTTTAAGATTTGGTAGAATTGCTTCCCAATCTTCCTGTATTTTTCCTATACCCCAGGTTGATATTCCCAAAATCAGAAATGAATATTTTAACAGATCTTCAGCTTTTGATTCAATAATATCATGTATCATAACATGATCAAAACCAATTTTTTTCTGAATCAATAGGGCGATCCTTTCTGAATCACCCGTGGAAGATCCATAAAAAATGCCGATTCGTTTCAAACCGGAGTTTTTGCTTTTTTTTCTTTGCGGTAATATAGATATAGAATAAGTAATCCCAGCAATACAAAAGGAATACTTAGTAATTGTCCCATATTAAGTGCCATTCCCTGTTCAAATGGTACCTGGTCTTCTTTTATAAATTCGATAAGGATTCTCATTCCAAATACCAGGATAAGAAACAATCCAAATAATGTTCCATCCCTGAATTTGCCTTTAGTTTTAAGGTAGATCCATAATAATAAACCAAATACAGCGAAATAAGTCAAAGCTTCATATATCTGAGTCGGGTGTTTAGGAACAATCTCATGATTACGAATAAAAACAAATCCCCATGGGAGATTGGTCTCGATACCATAAATCTCAGAATTCATAAGATTCCCCAAACGAATTAATGCACCACCCAGGGCGACAACAACAACTATCCTGTCAAGTATCCAGATGTATGGTTTTTTATATTTTCTGACGAAAAGGTACAAAGCGAGGAGTATACCAATTGCGGCACCATGACTGGCAAGTCCACCCCGCCATACTTTAAGAATTTCGATCGGATTTCTGAGGTAATAATCGGGTTCGTAAAACAAACAATGGCCGAGTCTTGCACCAATTACGACCCCAAGGGCCATATATATTGTAAGCTTATCAAGCAGTTCAACTGTAAGCCCTTCCTTTTTGAAAAATTTATAAAAGATCAGATAGCCGAATAGAAATCCTGATGCAAACAGTAAACCATACCAGCGGACAGCAAAATTCCCAATCCGGAATATTTCCGGATTTACATTCCAATTAATTGCGTCAATGATCATAATAAATAGATTTAAGGATATAAACTTAGTTAATTCTGTTAAAAGGTAACAAGGTAACAAGGTTAATTTTTTCGATACGAATTTATTCCAGATAAAATAAAATCTATACTTTGTATGTTTGTAAATTAATTAATTTCAGTTTTATTTAAGTTAAACCACCTGTTTGAAAAAATACCAATTCATAATTACGGTTATCTCAGTACTGTTTGTATTCAGAGGATGTGCAAAAATCGGAAGTCCAATGGGCGGACCGAAAGATGAAACACCACCAAGAGTAGTCAGATCAACTCCGGATAATTACTCCACGCAATTTAATGATAAACGTATTGAAATTGAATTTGATGAGTTTGTTCAACTAAAAAATATTAACCAGGAACTTGTCGTTTCTCCTCCTCAGAAAGAAAAACCAATTGTGCGGTTAAGGAACAAAACAATGATTATTGATCTGAAGGAAACTTTGCTTGACAGCACAACATACACTTTCAATTTTGGGCAGGCTATTGCTGATAATAATGAATCTAATTTACTCGAAAACTATCAGTTCGTTTTTTCTACAGGAAGTTTCGTTGATTCTCTGGGGATTTCAGGTCTTATACTGAATGCATTTGACATGAAACCATCAGAAGAGCCAATAACCATTATGCTTTATGATGATTTTTATGATTCGATTCCATACAAGGAAATTCCGATATATATTGGGAAATCTACTAAAAAAGGCTATTTTGAAATTAATAATTTAAAATCAGATACATTTAAAGTTTTTGCACTGAAAGACAAAAATTATAATTTGATTTATGATTTAGCAGATGAGGACATTGCATTTTTAGATACAACCTTAATATTATCTGCTGAACTGATACGCAGTATTTTGGATTCACTTAAAATATCTCAGGATACCATGAAAAGTGATTCGTTGATTATTGCTGAAACTGATAATCTGGTAACGCCTATTCAAGACTCTTTACTTCAGGACACATTAATTCAGGACACACTGACCTTTCCAAAAAGAGAAAAATATTCTATTTCGTTTGAGTTATTTCTATTTCATGAAGATAACAAACCCCAGTATCTGAGTGGGTCCAACAGGAAAAATCAAAAAAGAATAGAATTCTATTTTAACCGGCCAATCATGGATTCATTGCATATAGAACCATTAAATTTTACCTGCGACAGCAACTGGTATATTTTAGAGGGAAATAAAACCGGCGATACACTTTATTACTGGATTAAAGACTCAATTATTTTCAAACAGGATACTTTAAGAATGCATTTAAGATATCTTGTGACGGATTCAGTTTTGAATTATGTTCCTTATGATGATACCGTAAGTCTTGTTTTTACGAAAGAAATAGCAAAAAGTAAAAAAAGACAGGAAACAGCCAAGAAGGAAGAAAATCTCAAACTTATAGCAGGAATCCAGCAAGGTGCGATCCAGGATTTATTTAAAGGGATATCAATAACTTCTGAATATCCAATTGAAGTTACGGATATATCTAAACTAAGGCTTTTTAAAATAGAAGATACGCTTAAATATCCCCAGGTATTCACCTTAACCCATGATTCTTTTAATCTCAGAAAATATTGGATTAATCATGACTGGGAAGAAATTATGAATTATCGGTTATTTATTGAACCAGGTGCTTTTAATGATATATATGGATTGTCTAATGATACCAATGATATATCTTTTAAGACACAATCGATTGATCATTATGGGAGATTGATTTTGACGCTGGTTAATGTGGATCAGAATATTCTAATACAATTATTGAATGATAAAGACAATATAATAAGGATCATAACTCAACATGAATCAAAACCTGTAGAATTTCCCTGGCTGGAACCGGGTAAATATAAGTTGAAAATCATTTTTGACACTAATGGCAATGGTAAGTGGGATACCGGAAAATATCTAAGTGGATTACAACCGGAAGAAGTACAATTTTATTCCGGAGAAGTTAATATAAGAGAAAATTGGGATCTTGAACTTGCATGGGATCTCAAAAATGAAGAAGTTCTTTCCAAATAAGTCCCGCTGCTCCCAGAACAGCAGCATTTTTATCCTGCAATCCGGATGGCAGAAGTTTGACTTTATTCTGAAAAATCTTCAGCAGGTTTTTTTCCATATGTTCCCTGGTGGGGGAGAAGATAAAATCACCGGCTCCGGCAAGTCCACCAAATAAGAAAATAGCTTCAGGACTTGAAAAGGCAATAGCATTAGCCAGGTTTTTGCCAAGTATTTTCCCGGTTATTTCAAAAGCTGCCAATGCTATTCTATCGCCCTTTAATGCAGCTTCATAAATCATTTTTGATGTCAGATCATCAAATGCTATTTTTCGCAGATCGCTGTTATCCGTATAATCTGCGAGTAACTCGAAAACAGTTCTTTTAATACCTGTGGCTGATGCATAGGTTTCCAGGCAACCCCTTTTACCACAACCACATTGCCGGCCATTATCCACAGCAACGATATGCCCAAGCTCGCCAGCAAATCCATCATGTCCGTAAACAACATTTCCATTTACAACAATACCGCTTCCTAATCCTGTCCCAAGGGTTATGACAATAAAATCTTTCATATTTCCGGCTCCTCCATACATCATTTCACCCAATGCTGCAGCATTTGCATCATTGGTAACAGCAATCGGGATATCAAAGTAGCGTTTTATGAGACTGGCCAGGGGAATAACACCTTTCCAGTTCAGATTAGGTGCATATTCAATTGAGCCAGTATAATAGTTTCCATTTGGAGCCCCTACTCCAATACCCATGATCTTAATCTCAGCCTGGGATGATTCAATAGTTTTTTTTATTGTGCCAAACAGATCATCAAGAAAAGAATTAACATCCGGATGGCCATAAGTATTTACAGAATTATCCAGAAAGCAATCACCTTTTCTGTCGACAATCCCGTACTTTGTATAAGTAGCACCAATATCAATACCTATTACAACTTCTCTGGCCATAGGATTAAAGTATTTATCTTATAAAAATAATATTAATTAGCTAACAGGAAAAATATTAACCTTGAGTTATTAATAAGAAATTCAGATATCAACAGGAATGAAACAAATATTTATTTAATTTAGATTGCTTAATAAAAAAAGAATACTGAAATGAAAAACCTTATAGTTCCAATAGATTTTTCAAAAGAGTCTTTAAACGGGCTTGACCTTGCATTATTGTTTACAAAAAAACAGCATACAAACATTCAGATGGTTTATGTTCAGAAAAAAAGTTCGGATTATAACAGTCCGGGTTATTTTGATGAAGAAAAAGCATATGCTGAAAAAAAATTCAAGGAAATCCTGGCAAAATATGAATCCAAATTAAAAAATGATTCAAAACTCAGATATATAATTAAAGCGGGGAGTATCTATAAGGAAGTCGTTAATCAGGTTGAATCTTATAACGAAGCAATGGTTGTTGCATCAACACATGGAGGCTCAGGATTTGAAGAATTTTTTATTGGCAGTAATGCATATAAAATTATTTCGGCAACAAACCGCCCCGTATTGACCATCAGAAAAAATAAATGTCCGAATGACATAAGGAAAATTGTCCTTCCTATTGATATTACAGTAGATTCACGGCAAAAGGTACCTTTTACTACTGATTTGGCTTCACTTTTCGGAGCGGAAATACACATCATAACTGTAAGTTCTTCAAAGAGTAAAAAACTTAAGCATAGACTGGATGCTTATGGCCATCAGGTTGAAAAATTTATAAGTGCCAAGCACGTTCCATTTAAACGCAAATCCCTCAATGGAGAAAATATTATTGACCTGATCGTCATATATACTGATTCAATTGATGCAGATCTGATTTCAATAATGAAAGAACAACCTAAAAGTCTGAATTTTCTGGGCAATTTCACCCAACAAATATTAAACAGAGCTACAACACCTGTGTTAACAATCTCTTCAAAAGAAACA
>CAZEKO010000155.1:0-2367 GCA_964512775.1 uncultured Bacteroides sp.
TTTGTTGGCTTAAAAATCAGATCACCTGCTGCTGTTGGTCCTCCGAAAAGGAAGATTGCCTCAGGGCTTAGGTGGTTGACTGTAATACCAAGTCCCCGGCCTAAAATCTCCCCTGTAATTTCAAAAGCTTCCTTCGCAATCTTATCACCTTTCACTGCTGCCTTATAAACGTCTTCCGAAGTCATCACATTAAAGGGAATTCGTGCAAGTTCACTGTTCTGGTCATTGTATTTTACCAGCAGTTCAAACACAGTGCGTACGATGCCTGGTGCGGAACAATATGCTTCTAAATGTCCACGTCCGCCACATCCACAAAGGCGTCCGTCAGGCACCACCGTCATATGACCACATTCACCGGCAAAACCATCATGACCATAAACCAGGTCGCCATTCACTATTAGACCACTTCCTACACCTGTACCCAGTGTAAACACGACGAAATTTTTCATCCCCTTGCCGCCTCCATAGATCATTTCGCCCAGTGCTGCAGCATTAGCATCATTGGTTAATTTAACAATTTCAATTTTAGGTAGCCGGGATCTGATCATTTCTGTAAATTGAACAACTCCTACAAAAGGAAGATTAGGAGCAAGTTCGATAGTCCCTTTATAATAATTGCCATTCGGAGCACCAATACCAATGCCTGCTACTTCAACGTCGGGTACACTTTTCCTGACAGTATCTATTGCTTTATTGATTTCCTCTGCAAGCGCGCTAATGTATCTTTTGATTAATTCATTTGATTTTGTCTTTGTGGCGTTAGGATTTTCCTTTTTCTGGGGAGTTTTTAACGGAGGCTTTTTTTCGTATATAACTTTACCCTTTTTATCCACAACACCAATGGCAGTATTTGTACCTCCGATATCAATACCAATAGCTATTTTGCTCATTTCCTGTGTATCAGATTATGTAAGTGAAAAAGTGATTACCGGAGCTGACTGCCTTTAAGTGCAAAGAACAGGATGTATATGTAGCATATGGCAGGAATAATAAATGCCCAGCTATATCCTGCAGTATCAGCTATTTTACCCATGAGGAGCGGAATTAAAGCACCGCCGAGTATCATAGTATTAATTATACCTGATGCTTTGCTAAGCTCACCTTTCTGGAGATCTTTGACACCCAGAGAGAATATATTCGGGAACATCACTGAGTTAAAGAACCCAATAGAGACGATAGTCCAGAGTGCAACCTGTCCTGTTGTAAGGGCTGTAGTAAGAGCCAGAAGTGCTGCAACACCTGCAAATACCGCAAGCGTACGTGTATCGCGGCCAGCACCTATTTGCATAATGATCACATTGATCACAGCAATGATCAGGAAAAACGCACCGTATTTCCAGTTCCATTCATAAGCACCTGCAGAGGAATAATTGCCAGTCACAAAAGCCCCTGCAAATAAAGCAAGCACCAGGATCCCAGCAACAAACATATATTTTCTTATAGCCGACTTGATATCTGATAGCATCACGGCCCCGAAGAAGCGTCCGATCATTGCACCTCCCCAATAGATGGCAGCAAAACGTGAAGCTGCCTCGATAGTAAGTCCGCCTTTCTCAGGGAGTCTAAGGTAATTAACGATAAGGCCTGCATTTCCAACCTCAGCACCCACATATGCGAAAATACCCAGTGCACCCAGTAACACATGCGGGTACTTCCATATACTTTTACGTAATTCACCACCTGTCTCGCTTGCAATTTCGGGAAGTTTTAAAGCCAGTAAAATCAATGCAATAATCAGAACAAACACACCCATGACAATGAAAGGCATCTGGACTGTTTTTGCTGCAGCTGCCGCATCCAGCATTTCCCCGGCGCCTTTAAAAACAACGACTGCGATCACCCAGGGGGCTACCATGGTAGCTACTGAATTTAAAGCCTGTACCATATTGAGCCGGCCTGAAGCAGTCTCAGCAGGTCCCAGGGCTGTGGCATATGGATTAGCTGCAACCTGCAGCATTACGACGCCCGATGCAAGTACAAAGGTTGCAACCAGAAACAGCGGATAAGAAGGGATTGAAGCGGCAGGGAAGAACAGGAAACTGCCTGCAGCCATCATAACCAATCCTCCAATCAATGAAGTTTTATAACCTATCCTCTTAATAATGTACCCGCTAGGAATGGAGAGCAGGGGGTAAGCGATAAAAAAAGCAGAAGTAATCAACTGTGCTTCAAATTCACTTAATGTAAAAACCACCTTTACCTTGGCACTTAGTGTAATAATAAATGTGGTCGCAAAGCCGAAAATGAAAAACATCGATCCAATAACGGCCAGGCCCAGACTGTTGGTAGATTTTTTTTGTTCCATTATTATTTGTTTTGGTGAATGATTTAGGTAAGTAATCAGTTATAAATGTTCTTGTTATTAAA
>CAZEKO010000155.1:2467-5036 GCA_964512775.1 uncultured Bacteroides sp.
CTCGACTGCCCAGATTAAGTCACCACAAGATTTTTTTGGATTTGAACCTGGATCCGACGGGAACCTTTTTACGTATGAGCAGCTGATTGATTATCTTAAAGTGCTTGATAAAGCTTCACCCAGACTGGAAATGAGAGAAATAGGACAATCACCAATGGGAAAAACTATGTATATTGCTTTTCTGTCCTCTGAACAGAACATTTCCCGACTGGATGAGCTCAAGAAATACAACAAAATATTAGCTCTTGATCCTGAATTAAAAATAAAGGATAAGGAAGACCTCATCAGGGAAGGAAAAGTATTTATCCTCGGTACATTGTCAATGCATTCAACTGAAGTTGGACCTTCACAAGCCTCTGCAATAATCGCATATGACCTCGTGACTACAAATGATCCATTAAAGTTGGAATGGCTTCAAAATGTAATATATATGATAGTTCCATGCCATAATCCGGATGGTATGGATATGGTTGTGAATCACTACCTGAAATATAAGGGAACAAAATATGAGGGATCATCATTACCCGGTGTTTATCATAAATATGTGGGACATGACAATAACAGGGATTTCATAACACTTACACAATCCGATACCCGTGCAATTGCTGCTATTTATAATAAAGACTGGTTTCCACAGGTTATGATTGAAAAACATCAGATGGGATCAACCGGAACGAGGTATTTTGTTCCTCCTCCTCATGATCCTATTGCTGAAAATGTTGATGCAGGAATATGGAACTGGGTTGGTATTTTCGGTTCAAACATGACTACGGACATGACCCGTGAAGGCCTTGCAGGAATCTCACAGCGTTTTCTTTTTGATGATTACTGGCCGGGATCAACTGAAACCTGCATATGGAAAAATGTTATTGGGATGCTTACAGAAGGTGCAAGTGCAAAGGTGGCAACCCCCGTATTTATTGAGCCGAATGAGTTACAGGTAGGTGGTAAAGGCCTGTCGGAATACAAAAAAAGCATTAATATGCCATTACCCTGGGAAGGAGGCTGGTGGAAATTATCGGATCTCATCCAGTATGAGATCACCTCCACTATGTCTCTCCTGAAAACAGCATCATTGCACAGACAGGATATACTTAGATTCAGAAATGATCTTTGTGTTAAAGAAGTAAATAAAGGCCTCAGCCAGGCTCCATATTATTATATACTGCCTGCTGTACAACACGATCCTGGAGAGATGATCAATCTTGTTAATCTGCTTATGGAACACGGTGTTAAAGTTTACAGATTGGAGAATGAAACCAGTATAAATGATATGCTATACAGGGAAGGTTCAATAGTAGTGCCATTAGCTCAACCTTTTCGGCCTTTTATCAAAGAGGTAATGGAAAAACAGGAGTATCCTGTCAGACATTATACTCCCGATGGTGAAATAATGAGACCCTATGACATAACATCATGGTCCCTGCCTCTTCATTTTGGTGTTAAATCAGATGAGATCAATTCACGATCATTGAATCTGGAAAATAATATGAAAGAAATTATTTCACAATTTGATCTATCTGGTAAAGTTCCTGAGACTTATACAGCTGTAATTCTGCCTGTCCAATATAATGAAAGTTTCATGACAGCATTCCGTGCTCTTTCATCAGGAATTGCGGTAGAGCGTCTCACTGAGGATGTTGTCGTTGATGGTCAGACTCTGCAAAAAGGCAGTTTTGAAATAATATTGTCAGGAAAAAACAAGCAAAAACTGGAGGAAATTCTTGAAGATTATCCACTTATGCCAGTCTTTCTTAACTCATCCGGTGAATTGAAATCTGCCACTATTTCAATGCCTCGCATAGCACTTGTCGAAACATATTTTCATGATATGGATGCAGGCTGGACCCGTTTTGTTTTCGATCAATATAATATTAAATATAGTGTACTAAGACCCGGTGACTTTGAAAAAACCAGTCTTACCGACAATTATGATGTGATCATATTCCCGGATGTCCCTAAATCAGTTCTTATGGAAGGTAAATATGGCTCCAGCCCAGACGATTATGAAATCACTAACTATCCACCTGAGTTTACCAAAGGAATTGGAAAAGAAGGCATGAAGAAGTTGACGAGCTTTATCGATAAAGGAGGATTGATCATTTCATGGGGATCATCAGTAAAGCTGTTTGAAGGAACATTAACAATAACAGGTGAAAAAGAAAATGAAGAATTCCAGCTACCATTCAAGGATATATCTGATGATCTCAGGAAAAAGGGATTAAATTGCCCTGGCTCCCTTATCAGAATGAAAATTCTAAAAGACCACCCAATAACACTGGGTATGCAGGACGAAATCGGGATATTTTTCCGGGGGAGGCCAGTTTTTACAACCTCTGTACCTGATTTCGATATGGACCGGAGAGTTATCGGGGTCATCCCTGAAAAAGAAATCCTGGTGAGCGGTTATATTGAAAAAGGAGAATTAGCAGGTAATAAAACAGTTCTGCTCTGGATCAAGAAAGGCAAGGGACAGTTTGTGTTTTTTGGTTTCGGTCCGCAATTCCGGGCATCGACGCATGTGTCATATAAATTGTTGTTTAACTCAATTCTTCTCAAGGGAGCATAG
>CAZEKO010000156.1:0-5032 GCA_964512775.1 uncultured Bacteroides sp.
TGGAAACCATAACCACTTTTGTATCCGTTCATACAGGTGATTGTTATGCTTCTCTTCAGGAATATTCCAGATTCATGCAGTCTTCGGGAATCAGGTTTGCTCCACATGAACCGGAAGCCTATGAAGCTGTATGGTGTTCCTGGGGGTATGAGCAAAAATTCACATTAGCTGAAATCACAGGGACCCTCCCAAAAGTAAAGGAACTGGGATTTAAATGGATTGATATAGATTATGGATACCAGCAGGCTGTTGGGGACTGGGATGTTGACCCTGATAAATTCCCGGATGGCAATAATGATATGAGGAAACTGGTAGATCATATCCATTCTCTGGGCTTAAAAGCAAAACTCTGGTGGTCTCCGTTAGCCGTACATCCCTGTTCAAAGTTGCTCAAACAAAATCCAGACATACTCCTTCAAAACAGTGATGGATCACCTCAATTCATCACTTTCTGGGATAGTTACTTTATGTCACCTGTATATGAAAAAACTCTGGAGCATACCAGGGAAAATGTAAAGATGTTTTTAAAAGACTGGGATTTTGATGGATTGAAAATGGATGGTATGCATCTGAATTGTGTTCCTCCTGATTATAATCCTTATCACAGGCTCGATTATCCTGAACAATCCTGTGAAAATCTTCCGGCGTTCTTCCGGATGATTTATGAAACGGCTGCTTTATATAAACCTCACGCAGTATTACAGATTTGTCCCTGTGGTGATGCTATGTCGTTCTTTAACATGCCATATACAAATCAAACCGTAGCATCTGACCCGGTTTCGAGCTGGCAAATCCGGCTGAAGGGAAAAACTTACAAAGCCTTGTTGGGCAATATTGCATTTTATGGTGATCATGTTGAATTAAGCGATGGAGGAAACGACTTTGCCAGTCAGATTGGAGTCGGAGCAGTACCGGGAACAAAGTTTACCTGGCCAAAAGATAATCCATATGCTTCGGAAGGGCATTTTGTACTTACACCGGAAAAAGAAAGCTTATGGAAAAAATGGATCGGGATTTATAACAAAAAAATGCTGTCAAAGGAAACTTATCTCGGTGGGCTGTATGATATCGGTTATGACAAGCCGGAAGCACATGTCATCAAAAAAACTGATATCCTGTTCTATGCTTTTTATAGCCCTGAATGGAAAGGAAATATTGAGCTGAGGGGACTGGATAAAGGTAAATATCAATTGTACGTAAGCCTTCGGTCATCTACACCCCCGATAATTTCCCCATGTAAATGGCAATGATCAAAAAAATTTATTCGGATTTTACAGGCTTGGATGTTGGCAGTAGTTCTTCGATTTTATTTATTGAGTGATCCGGGATCCTGGTAAGCACATCTCTTAGCCAGGAAAATGGTTCCACATTATTGATCTTGCAGGTGCCCAGGAAAGAATACATCATGGCAGCATACCTGGCTGCTTCATGGGATCCGGAAAACATATAATTCTTCCGTCCGAGAGCCACTGGCCTAATACTGTTCTCGACTCCGTTATTATCTATCTCCCAGCGGCCATCATCAATGTATCGTATCAATCTTTTCCATAATTTCAAGCTATAGGCTAATGCTTCTCCAATAGCACTTCTGGGAAGTACCTGAACTAACTGATCTTTCATCCAGTCTTCCAGTTCTTCCAATATAGGTCTGGCTTCTTTCTGGCGTAATTCTTTTCTCTGCTCCTGTGAGAGATTCTCCTCACGAGCTTTGCGTTCAATTTTATACAATTGCTGTATTTTCCCCAGAGCATACGTAGCACGTGTGGGATCATTATCCATTGCCTGATCGAATTTACGTCTTACATGTGCCATGCATGCCAACAATGTAATGCCCTCCTTGTTTTCAAATTCATCATATGCCTGATACCCATCCGTCTGAAGCGCTCCCCGAAAGGATTTCAGGAACTCCCTGGGCCCATCTCTGCTCCTCCCTTTCTGGTAATCAAAAACTACCAGTTTATCCAATGGTGATCGATAAACCCAGTGATACCCTTTATGGGTGGAACCAGGCTTGTCTTTGCTCAATACCGGGATGGGTACCTCATCAGCCATCAGGTAACTGCTTTGCTTGATTTTATCTATCAGATTTTCATAAAGCGGTTCCAACAACCGGCATACAGCTGAGAACCAACCACTGATGGTCGACTCTGCAATGGTAATATCCTGTCTCTTGAACTGTTGTACCTGACGATAGAATGGCAGGTGATCTACATATTTGCTGATCATCAAGTGTGCAAGAAGACCAGCGCCTGCATTACCTCTTGGTATTGGCAGTGAGGGAAGATCTCCGATAACAATCCCCTTATCTTCTGGTAATACATATTTTGGACGAATATACTTCTCAACGTAAAACTTTCCGGGAGTATACTCCAGGATTTCTGTAACTACTTCTCCGATCTTTTTTGCCCCGGTAACATCTTCTTCGGGCTCAATCACGATCACTTCCCGGTGAAGATGCGAGGGAAGCGGAAGTCGTACCGGGGATTCCTTCCCCTGGCCTTTGGATTTTTTGCGGGTATAGGTAAGTTCTTCTGTTTCCTGCTGTGGAGTTTCTATTTGTGCCAGATCAAGCCCTAATGATAGCTGTCCGGGATCCTGCTGGACAAACCTCTCGCTCTTTGATCCAAAAATCATCCGTTTGAGCTGGGCAAGTTCTTGCTCCAAATAGGTTATCCTTGCCTGTTTTTCATTGTCTTGATCTATCAGGATATTGTACTGCTCGTGGGTAAGAAATACGCCTTTTTCTGTATGTACACCAAGGTCGTTCACCATAATGATAAAGATAGGAACAATATCTCTGTAACCCTAATATTTACAGGGGTTTTTATTAAGAATAATCGGCCGGATTGTTGATAAAAAATCGCTTCCTTCTCTTGCTTTTTTCAATAGAAATTCCCTCAACCATAAGCATCAGGGTGGTCCAATCCATCTGATAAGAAATGGCATCGCTTTTGAATTTCGGAAGCTCAAATGTCCCGGATTCTAACCGCTTATAATAAAGAATAAATCCTCCTTGTTCCCACCTGAGAAGTTTTACCTTGTTGCGGCGACGGTTGACAAAAATGAATACCTCGCCCGAGGTTGGATTCCGGTGAAGCTGGCCCTGAACTAATCCGCTTAATCCATCAAAGCTCTTACGCATGTCTGTCGGGCCTCGGTACAGGTAATAGCGAAAGGAGGAGGTCAGTGAGAACATTATCCTCAGACCGCTTTAATCAGTGCCTTGATCCTCGAGATACTTACTGCTTTATCAAGGGTGATCAGAACTCCGTTGGGATAATGGATCTGGATATCGCCCCTGGTATCATTCACCGGTGGTACTATTTCTACCGGAAGGAATCCATCATTTGAAGAAGTATTGGTTTGCTTATATTTCCTCAACCAATAATAGAAGGCATGCATGGACAGATCATGCTGTTTGCAGAAATCCTTCTGATTGATTCCGCTTGTCTGCCATTGCTTAATAAGGGAGAACATCTCTTGTCGCCAGTTTTTGCGCTCTGATTTTTTCATGGGATCTTTTCCCACAAAGGTACCAGGTGTGGCTATCCTGTGAAAGATGCATCAGACCGAAGGCTTACAATTGTACGATTATGTTAACGACAAGGAGTTAGGTATAGTAAACAGCGATTATCCTTTATTTCCGGTTTTCTTCCGGCAATACCTTCTGATTGAAGCCTGCAAAATACCTTAAGATCAGGTATTCAATGAAAGAAAAACGATCGTGGTTGATGTATGCATTTGTGACAACAGCATTCTGGGGAGTGTGGGGCGCATTTATTGAATTACCTGAAAAATCAGGATTTCCAACCACTCTCGGTTATGTTGTATGGTCACTTACTATGGTTCCATGTGCAATATTCGCATTATATAGAATTGCCTGGAAACCGGAACATGATGCCCGATCTGTCTTTAATGGTGCTTCTGCCGGCATCCTTGGTTGCGGCGGACAACTTATTCTTTTCCAGGCTTTGCGTCAGGGTCCTGCCTACATAGTCTTTCCCATTGTGTCATTATATCCGGTTTTAACTATTGTTTTGTCCCTGATATTCCTTAAAGAGCGAACCCATCTGAGGCAATGGATTGGGATTATAATTAGCTTTTTTGCCATGTTTTTTCTTTCCAACCCTCAGATTAATCCTTCATCATCGAAGGGAATCGGATGGCTGATTCTAGCTGGACTTGTATTCATTATGTGGGGAGTGCAGGCCTACGTATTAAAATTTTCGAACAATACCATGAAAGCAGAAAGTATATTCTTCTATATGGCTTTTTCTTCATTACTTTTTATCCCTTTCGCTATTTGGATGACTGATTTTTCTGCTCCAATAAACTGGGGATTTAATGGACCATTGCTTGCCGCCATGATTCAGATCCTCAATGCGATAGGTGCTTTAACCCTGGTATATGCATTACGGTATGGTAAAGCTATTATTGTGGTACCATTGACCGGCCTGGCCCCTGTAATAACAGTAATCCTTTCACTGATCATTTACGGGGTAATACCCGGTGGCTTTTTGCTGGCAGGCTTGATATTAGCTTCAATAGCTATTGTTCTATTATCCCTCTGATTATTTTCGTAAGAGCAGACTTTGCTGAATATGGAAAAACATTAAAACATTTATGTAAGCCAAAAAAATCATTATCTGAATGAAAATCTTTAGGCTGAAACAAAAATCAGCAATTTACATTTAAATAAAAATGTGATATAGCAACTTCAATTCAAAGTTTAATAATTTCCTATATTTGTTCAATACGTCTTCAATCGATCCCAATACCTTATTTTTATGATAAACAACTTTTATAAAATGCTCAGAATATCCCCGCTGCTGGTCTTTTGCGTGCAAATAGCCAGTGCCCAGGTTAATATCAGTGGTGTGGTAACATCTTCTGATGACCAGCTTCCATTAATTGGAGTCAACGTGTTTATCAGAGGTGAAACCAGGGGTACAGTTACCGATAACAATGGATATTATTTACTTCGGGTTGATTCACGAAGCGATACAATTGTATTTTCCTATGTCGGGTACCA
>CAZEKO010000157.1:0-2997 GCA_964512775.1 uncultured Bacteroides sp.
CCCTGTGATATTCAAAACTATTTTAATATTATATTTGATCTGGTTTCATTTTTCCCGGATGATAGATCCTGAAAAATCTCAAATTATTAGAACAAGGGCTCTTAGTAAAATCTATGAGAAAGGGAAAATTAAGGTACCCGCTCTTCTGGACGTTACTTTCGAAGTGTCTGATGGACAGTTTGTAGGCATTGTCGGAAAATCCGGATCTGGAAAGTCAACGCTGTTGAATCTAATAGGAGGACTGGACAAGGCTACATCCGGTAATATTTTTTTTAATGGTCATGACCTGGCTGGAATGAGCCGGTATGAACTGGCATTGCACAGAAGATCATCAGTTGGTATGATCTTTCAATCCTTTAATCTCGTAGCGACACTCAGCGCACTTGATAATGTCATTTTGCCGCTTATTTTTTCCGGAGTGAACAGGAAAAACAGAAAATCCAGGGGCAGGGAATTCCTCGAACAGGTTGGCCTGGGAGAACGGATACACCATTTCCCCGGGGAACTTTCCGGCGGAGAAGCCCAACGTGTTTCCATTGCCCGGGCTCTCATTAACGAGCCTCGTGTTATTCTTGCTGATGAACCTACCGGTAACCTCGACAGCCAGACTTCGGAGGAGATTATCAATGTTCTGGTCAGGTTGAATAAGGAAAAAGGACTGACAATACTTATGGTCACACATGATCTGGAATCTGCTGAACGAATCTCAGATAAGATTATCAGGTTGAAGGACGGGAAAATAATTTAAGGGAACTTTATGAATATTAGCGATATGACACGGATGGGGTTTTCCAACCTCTGGAGAACAAGGCTAAGGACATCTCTTACAATCTTAGGTGTAGTGATTGGTATTGGTGCGCTAACATCCATGGTATCATTCGGCACAGGCATGCAGAAAAATTTTACGGATGCTATTAAAAAAAGCGACCTTTTTACCAGCCTGAATGTCACTCCAAAAGATATAAATCTTGAGGACTTAAGTCAGGGAGACATATCCAATCTGGAGAGCATGATCGAGGAAGAACCAGAACCTCTTACGGACTCTGTTTTACAAGCTATTAAAGAAATTCCGGGAGTAATCATTGCATTTCCTGAAGAAACTTTCCCTGCCCGGATCACTATGAATGATAAGGAAAATACTTTAAATGTTCAGCCTATTCCAACACAAATGGGTGAATATTACCCATTCAATGATATGTTGGGCGGTTCTTTCTTCAAGGATGACTCATCAGATGTTATTATTTTTACATGGGAAACACTAAGAAACCTGGGTTTTATTGTTGACTACCCTGAAAACAAATATGTACTTAATAAAGAAGACTCCCTGAAAGGCAAACAGATTGTTACGGCAGATTCACTCCTTGGCAAAACAATCAGAATGTACACAGCCACCATTGATAAAAGTATTATCAAAAATCCACTGAGTATACTGATGAAGCCAAAATTCGATCCATTCACCGAGACAGAAATGATATTTACTATCGGAGGTATCTTAAAACGCAGAGGGGAATTTTCAATAGGAGGTTCAAGAGGGGGTGCATTTATTGCAATTCAGACCGCAAGGGAAGTACCCAGATTAAATTTCTCAAGCGTTTGGGATATACTAAATCGTGATAAAAAAGAAGGTACCTACAGTTCAATTTATGTCAGGGTAAACAAAATGGAAGATGTCACATCAGTGAGAAAGGTAATAGAGGAAGATATGGGATTGGGTGTTTTTTCAATTGCAGATGAGATGAAAGAAATGAAGCAGGTATTCCTGATAATGGACAGCCTCCTGGGAGCAATAGGAACAGTGGCGCTTATCATTGCAGCTCTGGGGATAATAAATACTATGATTATGTCGATTCTGGAACGCACCCGGGAGATTGGTATTATGAAGGCTGTAGGTGGAAGTGAAAACCAGATCAAACTGATTTTTTTTGTTGAAGCTGCTTTTATAGGATTAATTGGTGCCCTGTTTGGTCTGGCATTGGGATGGGCTGTTTCACGTATTGCCAACATAATTATCAATACTAAACTATCACCTCTTGATACTCCGCAGGTGGATCTGTTTTATTTCCCGCTATGGCTGATCTTTGGGGCTATTACATTTTCAATTCTGGTCAGTCTTGCAGCAGGATTGTACCCTGCAATCAGGGCGGCAAGAATAGATCCTGTGAAAGCGTTACGACATGATTAGGATTAACCAAACTTCGAAACAACGAGAATCCTGCCTAATGACAGGCAGGCGAGAATCGAAACACTAAACACTAAATACTAAACTCAAAAAAAGGAAGGATGTTAGAAAATACGTTTTATCTGATGAGATGTTTTAAATGAACTTTTTCTTCGATTTTTGAATTACCTAATAAAAGAAATACTTAACTTTATAAACGTATTTTATACACTAAATATTTAAGAAATGATTGATTTAAAAAAGCTTGAAGCGTGGTTTGTTACAGGCAGCCAGGATCTCTATGGGCCTGAAACACTGAAAAAAGTCGCTGAACACTCCCAGGAGATTGTTAAATCTTTAAATGCATCTGAGGATATTCCTGTTAAGATTGTATATAAACCGGTGGTTACAACTCCTGATGAAATAACAGCTGTTTGCGTGGCCGCAAATTCTGCATCTGAGTGCATTGGCTTAATCACATGGATGCATACTTTTTCCCCGGCGAAAATGTGGATCGCGGGGTTGTATCAATTAAATAAACCATTTGTACACCTGCATACACAGTTCAACCGTGATATTCCATGGGCAGATATTGATATGGATTTTATGAATCTGAACCAGTCGGCTCATGGTGACCGCGAATTTGGATTTATTGGCAGTCGTCTGAGAAAAGAACGTAAAGTAATAGTTGGCCACTGGATGGATCCTGAAGTCCGGAGTCAAATATCTGCATGGCTCAGAGTTGCGGCTGGCTGGCATGAATCAAGAAAAACAAAGATTGCAAGGTTCGGAGACAATATGAGGGAAGTAGCAGTAACTGAGGGTGATAAGGTCGAAGC
>CAZEKO010000157.1:3097-4986 GCA_964512775.1 uncultured Bacteroides sp.
TCGATAGCAGATGGCAAACCTTCCTGTGAGATACATCCCCTGTCAATAGGAGGGAAGGACGCTCCTGTAAGACTTGTCTTTAATGTGCCTTCAGGGCCCGCTATAAATGTAAGTATACTCGACATGGGCAACAGGTTTCGGATTCTGGTCAACGATGTTGAAGCGGTCCAGCCACCCAAACCACTTCCCAAACTCCCAACTGCCCGTGTGCTATGGGATCCGAAACCAGATCTGAAGACCGCCGCCGCTGCCTGGATCCTGGCCGGTGGAGCCCATCATACATGTTTCAGCCAGAACCTTACATCCGGACATATCATGGATTTTGCAGAAATGGCAGGAGTGGAATTCCTTGTGATTGATAAGGATACATGCCTGCATGAATTCAAAAATACCATCAGGTGGAATGAGGTTTATTACCACCTTGCAAAAGGTATTTAAAAAAGCCCCACCTTTTCAGGTGAGGCTTTCTACCGGGATTTAATCAGCCTTAAAATATATATTGAGATCCCTTATTTCTACGGGATTGTATGGACATAAATCCTGCAAGCGAACATCAATCTCTGCATATTTTTCATTCGGACGTTCTCCCGCTGCAACAAAACCATAGGAGTCAAAGTATCCTGGTGCTTCAGTGTTAGCGAGCTTTGAATTAACAACATTGGGCGGCATATGAGGATTCCATGCATAAATAGCTTCGGTAAGGACTTTTCTCATCGAATTAGTATCAAGGAGAACAGCCCGGCTGGTTTCATCAAGATCATTTTTTGGCAGACCAACTTCCGCCACCCCTATATCTTCATTGTCATTCCCTGATGCAACAAATGCCCAGTTATAACCAATTCCAACATTTTTAGTGAAAAAGAACGCATCTGGATTAACGGAATTCCCATACAGATCAACGATATTGCCTTTCTTTCCCACAAACATTTTCAGTGTTTTCATAGCATAATTTTTGGCAGAAGCTGGAAGCATTGGCAGACTGTCTGCAGACACAATCATGTGTGCATCATATCCAAATTCCCCCGCTTCGCTGTAATCAATCCTGTACATTACATTTTTCTTATGCTTATTATTAATGTTGTCAAGGTTGGATGGTTTTACTATAGCTATTCCTTTAACCGGATCCCGGTTCCAGAAAAACTGCATGCCAATTCCACCATCATCATTCCCTTCAGAATCTGCATCAGTAATAGTCATCTGAAATTCCCATATTATCCCGTCAAATTCTGAATTTTCAATGACTACCAGGTTTTTGACGCTTTTATCATCATCGCTCTCATAGCTCAATATCATAGGTTTGTCTATCTGGTAAGTGGAAATGATGTCAATAATATGCTCTGCGTACTCTGCTCCTGTTTCCCCAACACCTATGAAGAAAGTAAGATAGCGATACATAAGATCACCGGGAAGAGTATCAATTTCGACGATACTTTTCCTTACAGATTCACCCTGGCTTAAAGCATCAGGGATATCTATTGAAAATGTTTCAGGAAGAATATTTTCGGTTACCGGAATGGGCTCATCGATCTGGTTACATTTTACATACATCAGAGCAGATATAAGTAAAATGAATATTTTGATTGAACTGAACTTTTTCATAACCTATAGATCTAATATTTGAGCCCCAGATTATTCTATTATTGGAACCACAGAGTATCCAATACTGTCGTCTGTCCTTCAATAACTTCTATATCAACTAATGTGGTGTCTGCAAAACCACTATCCGGATGAAATTCCAGGTTGAAATATCCGGCGGGAAGCCCTCTGATCATGTACTGACCCGTAATAGTATCTGTATAAGTGCTTGTAGTATCATCTGATCCAATTACCTGGACAAGAGGGTTGGCTTCAGGTGGCTGTACTACACCTTCAATTGAACCTGAAATTGC
>CAZEKO010000158.1:0-3166 GCA_964512775.1 uncultured Bacteroides sp.
TCATATCCTGGACAAAAACAAGGTCTCCTGCAGAGGCAACTCTCCGTTTTGAAAGTTCAGGCGAGACAGATTCCTTAATGCGTTCAACATTACCTGTAGCCCATCCTTCGATATAGTTGAGGGTAGCTTTTTTTATGGCAAGAGTATCTTCCTCTGATTGTCCGAATGCCGGAAGAGAGAGAAAAGCGGCAAATAACAAAATGATCTTTCTCATTTTCTTTTCCATGATGGTTTTATCATTTGTCCTGATTTTACTGCCTTCCATAGAATTATTGCCCCGGCAATTATATTCAGGGAAACCGAAACGTATGATGCCTCAATCCCGTAGTTTCCACCGGTAAACCATTCAGGTCCTGTTAAAACCGGAGTAAGAAAACCTTCCTGCGCCATCCCTGAATTACTTATTCCTAATATCGCAGCCTGAAAAAAGTTCCAGCTGAAGTGTAAAGCCCAGACCATCCATATTCTTCTGGTCAGTATAAAAGAGGACAGAACTAAAATATGTGAAAGGCTCATTAAGAGTAAATTTTGTATGGTAACATTACTATTCCCGGTATGAGCAAGACCAAACAGAAATGTAATCAGAATAACAGACCATTTAGTACCTAAAAACTCTTCAGCCAGTTTATATATTATTATTGTAAATACAACCTCTTCCAGATATGCTCCGATACCATAACGAAAAATTCCATATACCAGGATGTAAGGTGAATTGACCTTTTCGATGTTGTAAAATTCACATAAAGAGAGCAGTACTGCCATTATAGATACCAGGCTGCCTCCAACCGCAGCACCTCTGGTAAATTCTTTCAAACCACCTTTAAAGCTGAATTCAAGTGCCTGCCTGCCTTCTATAATCTTAGCATATATTTTATATAAGTAATAGATCAGAAAAATGAAAAGAAAGGTTTCAACAAAATAAATCACGTCACCAGGAAGTCCGCTCACTTTATCCAGCAAATTAATAGCCAGTAAATTATGAAAGACTATTGCCGGTGTGATAAAGAGCAGGGCAATCAGGATCCTGGTTAAGGGAAATTGAATAAATCGTGAGAAGCCTTTGTTTACTGTTTTTTGAGTAAAATTCTGATAACCCATAATTATTTTATTCATAGCGGGATGATTTTAACTGGTAATGCTTCAAACCTAAATAAAAAAACGACCGGAGGTAGCATAAATTCTGTTACCGGCCGATCCGACGGTTAAACGGCTGGCTTTTAAGCTCACAGTTTCTTACCTTTACAATTATTCCCCTGAAGGGTGTTGACTTTATCATAATGCAGAATTCTTTTCATCATCTCAGATCCCTTAATAAGAATAACCTTTTCTGGATCTTAAACATCGGAGGGTGGTTGGGAATATCACTTCTAACATATATCTACAATCAAAGTGAGCTTGTCTCATGGCACTATTTCTATCTGGTCTACACTTATTATTTCCTGGGGCTGATTGCTACAATAATACTAAGACAGTATTATAAATCCCGTTTGAAAATGATTTCCTCAATACCCGGGTTCCTGTTGTTTGTTTTCATATCCGCATTAATTTCCACACTTCTGGTATATGTTGTTCACAGTATTCTGTGCCTCCCTTTGTACATTAAACCAGAACTGCCTCAAATCCAGCAGGTTCAAGTATTAAAGGATTTTTTCCTGAAAACATTTTTTTCAGCAAACATGCTGATTATTTTTCTTGTCATTAGCGGCTGGAGCACGCTCTATCTTGGTATCAATTTCTGGCTTAACCTGAGAGAAGAGCAGAACCGTGCCACCCAGGCTCAGTTTATGGCACAGAATGCTCAGCTTGAGATTCTGCGTTACCAGCTCAATCCTCACTTCCTGTTCAACTCACTGAATTCTATCTGGGCTCTTGCAGATGACGATCCAAAAGCGACAAAAAGCATGATCACCGAATTATCAGAATTCCTCAGATACTCTCTTCTCTCCAATAACAAGGCATATAATCCACTTGAATATGAACTTGATGCACTCAAAAATTACTTTGCAATTGAGAAGAAACGCTACCAGAATAATCTGAATGTTGAATTTGATATCGATCCCGAAGCAAAAGAGATCCCTGTTATTAGTTTTCTTATTCAGCCTTTTGTGGAAAATGCCATCAAATTCGGAATGAAAACCAGCCCGATGCCATTAACTATTAAAATATCAGCTGTGAAAACTATAAAAGGATTAAAAATCTCTGTTTATAACACAGGTCGTTGGATTGATCCGGGTCATTCAGAAAGTTTCGAAGAGATCCTGCCTGGTATGGGGACTGGTCTTAAGAATGCAAAAAAAAGGCTTGAGATCCTTTACCCCGGGAAGCATATTTTTTATATAGAAAAGGAGTCCTCTTTTGTCAGAGTGAATATTGAAATCGGTAATGACCATGATAGTAAAAGAGTATAAAGCAATCATCATTGATGATGAGGCACTTGCAAGAAAAGCGCTGATCAGCCTTCTTAAGGAGCATTCAAATATAAGGGTAGTTGCTGAAGCCGGATGCGTACCTGAAGCAATTAACCTGATTGAGTTGCATTGTCCGGATCTTCTTTTTCTTGACATCCAGATGCCCGGTGAATCAGGTTTTGACCTGCTTAACAAGGTTGAGTTCAACGGACATATCATTTTTGTCACGGCATTTGATGCTTATGCACTGAGAGCTTTTGAGATTAACGCTCTTGATTATTTGCTCAAGCCCATTTCGCAGGAAAGACTGGAGAAATCTTTAAACCGGCTGGAATCGCATCAAGTTTCGCTATCAGCAAACGACAAAGCTCTCGATTATTCTGACCGCTTATTCGTACTTATGGGAAAACAAATGGTTTTCCTTAAGATCAGCTCTATAATTCATATCCGGGCTGAAGGAGATTATTCTATGGTTTTTACTTCCGATAACAGGCACGGGATAATCTATAAATCGATGAGAGAGTGGGACGAGAGGCTTCCGCAGACATTTTTTTGCCGTATCCACCGGTCCTCTATCATTAACCTCGAATACGTTGAAAAGATTGAAAAAGAATATAACTATGATTTCAGTATCCATCTGCGTGGTATTGCTAACCCGATCCTGATGAGCAGAAGATATGCCAGGGCTTTAAAAGAAAGGATGGGGTAGCACTTCATATTCAGTGTTATGTGTTCAATCGTTTGATCGTTCGTGCGTT
>CAZEKO010000158.1:3266-4951 GCA_964512775.1 uncultured Bacteroides sp.
TCCCGCCCTCTTTTTTCCGGTTGCCGTTCTAAAACCCTGACGCCATAATCATGTTCTCTGGAAAGAAATTCGTAAATTTATAGAGTACATACATATAAAACATAATAATCCCATGACAGATCGGGATACAATTATGGAACAGGCCCTGGTGAGGCTCCGGTCCATACAGTCGCTGGCTGAATTTAAAGCTTCAAGAGAAGAATTGATTGACCTTATCGGTAAGATCATGACATCTGCCATTGATCTTCTGAAAGCTTTTCTTGATAAAATGACTTCAATGTCACCGGAGGATCAGGCAGCAGGGGCAGCCAGGTTCCAGGATGAAAATTTCCTGATCAGCGCCGATGTCATGCAGGAGGTTGAGCGTCTCAACAATATTCCCAAGGGCAAGAAATATGCAGAATCATTTTCTCTTGAGCTTGAAGAAATAATGAAACCTCAGATGGAAGAGTTCGAACAGCAGATGGGTAAGCTGATGGAAAACCTTATGGGAGGAATGTTCGGTGGAATCACAGAAGCTATGGCTCAGGCTTTCAGTGCAGGTGCGCAGGAGACTGCAACTGAAAGTGAAGCGGAATTTGTTTTCGATGAAGATAATCCCGATATGCTTTATTTTCTGTATGCCCTGGGCCTTTATTCAATGAAGTCGCTCTCTGATCTTGAGGCAGGCAAGGATTCGCTTGTTGAGAACCTGGAAATGGAGATTGACATGCACAAGTCAAACCTGGATATGTATTTCATGCCGGGCACGGAGGTAGCCTGGGAAGACGACAAGCGTAGAATATCTGAGATACAGAGACTTATTGATCGTCTTTTCCCTGAGTTGGAAATACAGCTCACGCGCATTTCAGATGTTTCAGGTTCTGGCGGAGCTGTCGGTAAGATTAAAGATGAGGTTATAAGCCGTCTTGAACCAAAGATGACTGACCTGAAAGATTGTCTCGCTGCAAAGAGGAAGGAATGGCCGCAGCAGGGATACTGATCGAGGATCGTATCATGCAATCGTGCAATCGTTTGAGGATTTATACTTTCAATCTTCTTCTTTTTGCTGTCCTACGATCTATCGGGACGATTCCCGGTGGCACCACATAAAAAAGAGCGAGAGTGAGAGCGAGAGCGAGCACAATCGCTCTTTTTTCTCACACTCACTCTCACACTCACACTTATTTATCCTGTAAGATCAACGTCTTGCGGGTTTTTGTTTTGAAGAGGGTGACGGGATTGTTGACTGTTTTTATAACACACACATAATCATGCAGATACGGAACTAAAATCAATCCTTTGGCTTCCTACTCATATTTTAGAATATCAACAGGATTTGAGTTAGCCGCTTTAAGGGTTTGAGAAAGAACTGTCAAAATGCCTGTTATGAACACAATTATGATGCCGGTGAAGAGAGTGCCTGCGCCAAATGTAACATGGAAAGCTAGAAACTTAAGCCAGACTGAATTTAATAAATATGCAAGCGGAGCAGCTATAACAGCGGCAATTATCAGCATTATCATAAATGTCCTGCCAATGAGCAGTGCAACACTTTGTGATTGTGAACCAAAAACCTTTCTGACGCCAACCTCCTTCAGCCTTGTCTGAATGCTGTAAGTTGCCATTCCAAAAAGTCCAAGACATGCTACAACTATTGCCAGTATTGTTGCAAAGCCAACTGTATATAAAACATCTCCAAACAG
>CAZEKO010000159.1:0-1605 GCA_964512775.1 uncultured Bacteroides sp.
TGTTTTTTTTTTCATGGCCGGAATTATTAATTGAGTAAATTTACTATGAAAATAGGCATTTTTCAAGATGTTTTATATGAATTATAATTCAGGAAAGTTAATTTTGTTTAAACCATAACAAAAATTCTATATCGGATGAAAAACAAATTTCTGATTTTGTCATTTATCTTACATCCATTTTTTCTAATTCCTATTTCTGCACAGGTTAACATGAATGATTATCCTCATGCAGAGATTTCAAATGATTTTGTCAGTATGAATTTATACCTGCCGGATCCACAAATTGGATATTATCGGGCAACAAGATTTGAATGGTGTGGTATTATCTCGAGTCTGAAATACAAAGGGCATCAATATTTTGGTGAATGGAAAAGCACACATGATCCATATTTTCATGAAGATCTGTGTGGCCCTGTGGAAGCTTCCATTAATCCCGGATTGGGTTATACAGAGGCAAAACCAGGAGAGAAATTTATCCGGATTGGAGTTGGTGTTCTGGAAAAACCAGAAGAAGAAGAATATCGCTGGGATCATACATACAAAATAACGGATTACGGAGAGTGGACGGTAGAAAAAGGGACAGACTGGATTGAATTCCGGCATGAGCTGAAGAGTGAAACCGGATGGGGGTATATTTATACCAAGAGAATTGATTTAAAGAAAACGGATCCCGGTTTTACTATTACGCATATACTTAAAAATACCGGATCAAAAGTGATTGAAACGGATCAATTTAATCATAATTTTTTTGTTATCGATGGCCGGATTACAGGGCCTGATTTCATAACAACCTTTCCATTTGCAGTCAGAACAGAAGACGATCTTAAAGACTTGATAAAAATTAAGGATCATGAACTTTTTTTTACCAGGGAATTGAAAGAAGAAAGTATCTGGTTACTTTTAGAAGGGTATGGAACCGAGACAAAGGATCATGATATTATTGTCAGAAATAAAAAGACCGGAGCAGGCATTCAATTTAAGGTTGATAAACCAATACATCGCCTGGCATTCTGGGCAACTACAACTACACTCTGCCCTGAGAATTTCATATTTATATCAATAAAACCAGGTGAGGAAGAAAAATGGATATCAGATTATACCCTTTTTATAAAAAAAAGATAGTCATCTATTTAAACAGGTATCTGACAGATAGTCCAATATCGTCGATCATCAGGTTTAAATCACTTATAAAATTAACCGCTGGCTTCCAGTCAAGGCTGATTGCTACCGGCACATAGGCTATAACATATTCTATACCTATAATTCCATCCAGGCCAGCGTAAGGATTATATCCTTGCTTTTCAGTTTCCCAATCTACTTTGTCACTATTCCAGACTGCTATATGAGCACCTCCTCCTAAATATATATTCAGTCCTTCCGTGTCAAATATTCCGTGGTGATATTCAAACAGAACTGTACCACTTGCACCATTATATCTGGTAGTAACCATACCTTCGAGAGCATTATGGACACGGCGGGTAGGATGAAACCTTAGAAAATATTTAACATTAGCTCCATATGCCAATCCAACCCTTGCACCAATTCCTAAATCATAATCAAAATCCTGTGCTGTCAAGGGATGGACAAATAAACTTACCATAATTA
>CAZEKO010000159.1:1705-4911 GCA_964512775.1 uncultured Bacteroides sp.
CCCGATTATTCCACTTATAGATTTAATAGGATCCATAAGGCAGGTTTCTGATAATCTGATACCGCAAGTATCATTTCCAAACAGAGTGAAGAGCTTCTGCTGGTCTGAGACAGGCCATCCGCAATAACCCGGACTATAGGGATTTGTCGTTTTTAGTCCAACCTTTCGAAAGTGTTCTTCGAGATCAAGTTGAAATTTGCCGACAGCAGATTCAACAGTTAAGGAACCGAATACATCAAAAATATAACCAAGCAGGGGATCATTTCCATGTAAATATTTGTGTGACTGGAGTTCGACTTCTTTACCCGCTGTGACAATAAAAAAAACGAACTGTTCTGATTTTCGGATATAGGTGATTACAATTTTCCCTGTATTGAAATCATGACCGTTAATCCTGATTGATTCCCTGCTATTGTCATCTGAGTAACCATCGGTGATCAAATATTTGCCTTTAATGTCTGTATATTCTTCAGCGGCATTCAGCACAGTCTTGATCAGATCAGGAATAGGTTCCGGAGCCGTCCCGGGATCATAACCTATAAGCTTTTCAATTTGGGTTGTGCCTATATTTAGTTCAGAGAAATTATATTTAAATGTTACAGGTGTGTTCACTTTTTCAGACTCGAAATCTTTTCTGCAATCTGCCTGATATGTTCTGGTGTAGTCCCACAGCATCCCCCAATGATATTAGCGCCGGCTGTAATAAGTTCAGGAACATAACTGGCGGTTTCCTCAGGTGTTTCCTGGAATACTGTCTGCCCTTTCAGGTATTTTGGCATGCCGGCATTTCCCTGCATAATTATTGGAATATCCTGAATAACAGACCGCAACTCTCTTGTAATGTCGATCATTGCTTTTGTGCCGTTCCCGCAATTTGATCCGATAATATCAGCACCGGCTGCTTTCAGTTTTAAAGGAATTTCAGCCGGTGATATTCCCATAATAGTTTTATATTCCCCGTTTACGGTCTTTTCAAATGTCATTGTACAGATAACTTCGCACATGGTACTTTCTTTAGCCGCTTTTACTGCAATAACAGCTTCTTCCAGATCTGACATTGTTTCGACAATTATTGCATCTGCGCCTCCTTTTTCAAGTGCAACTGCCTGCTCTCTAAAGGCTTCATATAGTTCTTCAGGACTGACTTCACCTATCATAAGAATAATTCCTGATGGGCCAATTGAACCAAGAACATGTTTCAGAGAACCGGCTGCCTGTCTTGATATCTTCGCAGCAGCTTCATTAATTACCTCTGTTTTATCATCCAGTCCGTACTGTTTCAGCTTAAAACGATTTCCACCAAAAGAATTTGTTTCGATCATATCTGCACCGGCCGATATATATGATCTGGCAATGTCCAGTACATCTTCAGGTCTTGTAAGATTCCAGCTCTCCGGACATTCACCTGGCTTCAGTCCTTTTTCATGCAAAAAAGTACCCCACGCACCGTCAGAGACGAGAAGTCTTCCTGATTGCACTTCATCTGTAATCCTTTTCATTTCAAGATTGGGATTATTATACCACGGCATCCATATATTCTATAGCTCCCTGTGGGTCTGGAGAATAAAAATCAGCACCTATTTCAGAGCAGAAATCGTTATTCAGTGGTGCTCCTCCGATTATTACTTTTTGATTAGGATGTTTTTCTTTAATTGCAGTTACTATGCTGCTCATATTTACCATTGTAGTTGTAAGCATGGCAGATAAACCGACAATGCACGTCGGATTCTCTTCAACTGCCTTCAGGAAACGATCAACTGAGACATCAACACCGAGATCAATTACTTCCCATCCTGCACCTTCCACCATCATGCTCACAAGGTTTTTACCAATGTCATGAAGGTCTCCGGCAACAGTTCCAATAACAAACTTTCCTTTACGTACAACCTCCCCTGACTGAAAAAAAGGCTTCAGATGAACCATAGCAGTACTCATAGCCTTGGCTGACATTAATACCTGTGGAACAAATATTTTGTTTTCTCTGAACTTAATACCCACCTTTTGCATTCCCGGGACAAGGCCCTTTTGCAGTATGTCATTAGCCGCAACACCTTGTTCCAGTGCAGCTTTTGTGTATTCATCCGCACCATCCTGCCCTTTCATATCAGGGGGGTAGGGTGATTGTTTATTAATCTTCCCAAATTCAATACAATGTGCAATTTTTTCAAGAATGTCATTCATAATGATTTTTTTAGAACGGATAAATATAAAAAAAACAAAACAATTTTTTAATAGACATCAGATTAATAAGCCAAAAACATTAAAATTTTTGAAAGGATTTCATAGCCAGGATATTTTCTAATGGAGAGTCCCGGGTGATTTCACAACCTCCAGAAAGAATAAATCGTGTATGTTTTTGATCTTCAGTCAGTTTGCTGGCTAATAAAGATATCTTTTCAGGATTCAGATTCTGAATGCAAGAAACTGGATCAAGATTACCACAAAGTATCAATTCATTTTTACAATTTTTCCTTGCGATAGCGAAATCTACCATCCAGTCGAGATCAAGAATATCAGTCCTGGTTAATGCCAGGTTTGGTACATGATGTGTTATATCACCGCATATGTGCAATTTGGTAAATGCTCCCAATTCATGAATAAAATCAATTATTTCCTGATGCAATGGAAGGACATATGAACAATATGTTTCCGGATCAATCTGGGAACACAGCGCATCACCTATTCCAATTACCATACAACCAGCTTCTATCTGAGCCCTGGCAAAATCCTTTGCAGTAACTATGCAGATATCCATCAATCTCCTTACAAAATCGGGTTCCATTAGGATATCAAAAAGGATATTATTGACACCTGCAAGATCTGCAGCCTCTGCCAGAGGACCTTCAATCCAGCCAATTATGGGTACTTCATCACCGATCAATTTTTTATAGTACTCAGCTGCCTTAATTCTGTCAGATGTCCGTTCCGACTTGTATACATCAGGGTTTTTGAGCAGATCAAGATCATTAATATTAGTAACAATTGGTTCACAGACAGGATTATTATTACCTGAAAATCTTACTGAAGCTCCAAAAGCCGAAGTTTCCCTGTAAGGATCCGAAATTAATCCTACAGCATCGTGATCAATTTTGTTCAGGCATTTAATGTTCGACTCAACCAGAACATGAAAGTCAGTCATAAATTCCTCATAAGTATTGTGATTTAATTTTGCAGCAAATTGCATAAGAATAGGGTGGAACAGGATT
>CAZEKO010000160.1:0-4863 GCA_964512775.1 uncultured Bacteroides sp.
CCATATGCATTAAGGAAGGAAAGGGTGCCGGATAGTTCCAGTATACGATGAAATTTCGAAAAAACATCACCCTGTTCTTCAAAATATTTTCCCATTAATACATCGTCTGAGGTGGCAATGACGTATTCCTCCTTTCCGCAATCGGAAAACATCATAGCCCCTGCAACAATCATTCCTATTGTTATTCTGGTTTTCATAGTGATATTTTTTTCAGTCTATTCTCCATAAAACTCATTTTGTTTTAATGCAGGATTTGCCTGCAATTCAGTATAATAGATTGGCATGTAATGGCTTAATGTATCCAGGTATTTATTTTTAATGGTGAGTTGTCTTTCAGCTGGTGCACTTCGCAATACCATCTCAATTAAAAGATCCATGCGTTCATAATTGTTCCGTCTGGCATTTCTTAAAACATCATACCAGCGTTTACCTTCGAATGCGAATTCACGGGCACGTTCTGCCAGAATATATTCTGTGAGCGATCTGACGTCACTTACTTCACCTTCCATTGAAGTAATTTTTGATGCATTTGCCCGTCTCCTGACAGCTTTAACCAGTTTAAGTGCTTCATCGATCATCCCAAGTTGTGCCATAGCTTCAGCTTTTATCAGCAATATTTCAGCATACCGGTATACAATGAAATGTGCATATGATTCGTATGCTGTCCGGAATGTTACCTTGTCTTTCCCTACATATTTCCAAATTGTGTAATTATCACTTACCTTAAATGACGCTCCATCGCCACGAATATCCGCACTGTCAGGAGGCAATGTCGGATCAGCAGGGAAGAATTCTTCAACAGCGACTGCAGATGCTTTAAAGTATTTGTTCACCTTCAGCATGCCGTAATATGGATTTAATATTTCAGATGAAAACTGTAGTTCGAAAATCCCTTCACTTGAATTGCCATCTGCATACAGGGTACTGAACCAGAAATCATCATTTTCGACAAGGCCGAATAATCCTGAGTTTATTATTTTGTTGCAGGCAAGAATGCTGCTGTCATATTGCTGGCACCAGAGATATACGTCAGCCTGTATGGCATTGATAGTATACTTTGTGATCCGTCCTTTGTCTGAGGCTATATCACCGTACGTCATAACTGCATTTTTCTCAGCATTACTCAGGTCTGATTTAATTTGTTTAAGTACTGCAGGAGCTGAACTTTTAGGGATTGCAAATTTTTCGTTATCGTTTGTTGTTGCTTCCAATTTTAAAGGCACTTCACCAAAAGTCCGGACCAGATAAAAGTACATAAGGGCACGCAGAGCCCGTACTTCTGATTCATATTGATTCAGGGCCTGGTTTGTAAAGGAAGGGTCAACCTCCTGGACACTACCGGCAAATTCAAGAACAGTGTTGCAGTAATTAATAGTTCGATAGAATGCATTCCACCGGCAGACACTATTATCCGGGAGAATATCACCATTATAAATATAAAGGTAGTCAGACCTGAGGCGATGTGGGACGACCATATCTGTTCGAATTTCCCCCCAGATAAATAAAAGTTCGGGCACATTGTAACCGCTCCCCTGAGCGTTACCCAGAAGTGAAGCATAGCAACCCATTACTGCCGCATGGACATCTTCCTTTGACTTCCAGTATTCCTGCCGTATGATGCCATTTTCAGGTTCCAGGTAGAGCCACTCGTCGCACCCTGTTATAAGCATTATGCAGAATGAAATCAGGAAAATATTTTTTTTCATTATAAATTTTTTAAAAGCTAATACTTATATTAAAAGTAACTTCTTTCGTCCTTGGGGTATTTGATTGATCCACTCCAACAGTATATATAGTACCATCCCTGCTGTTTATATTTATTTCAGGATCCTGGCCAAGGTAATTAGTGAATGTCATCAGATTATTAATTGTAACAGATGTTCTTAGAGCTGTCAGATGGATTTTATTAATTAATGCACTGGGGAAATTGTAAATTAATGTAATATATTTTAGTCTAAGGAAAGAACCATCATCAACAAACCTGTCGGAACCGAGCCAGTTATAACCATACCCAATCAGAGCTCTTGGAACATCTGTCTCATCACCTGGTTTGCGCCAGCGTCTCAATGTCGCCGTTGTCTGATTGTCATAATTGAACATGCTCTCTCCATACATTTTGGTCTGGTTAATTATCTCATTCCCGTATCTTCCATAAAAATAGCAGTTGAATGAAAAGTTCTTATATTTTACTGTTGAACCAAATCCCCCGGTGAAGTCGGGATTTGCATCTCCCAGGTATACCACATCCAGATAATTTATGTTTCCGTCATAATTGATATCTTCATATTTTGAATCTCCTGGCTGGAATTCATAATTGACAGACGGGTAATTATATACCATCCTGACAGGATTATTATTTGCGTCATAGATTTTATTCCCGTCCTTATCTGTTGCTGTGGTTGCTTCTTCATCTTTATAAACACCCAGGTACCTGTATCCATAAAATGAACCAATAGGATTACCTACCTGGATGATCCGTTTATAGTCTCCATTGGTAGTTGTCCGTCCCCGTTCGAGAGGATAGTTGTCGGCAACTTCCCGTAGTATATTGTAATTTTTTGCAATATTGAAATCAAAGGTTATACTCAGGTTATCACTTTTGACAGGGTATGACCTGAAGCTAAGATCCCAACCCTGGTTGTCCATTGAGCCTACATTCATAAGGATACCGTCATAACCTGAGCTGGTAGGGATGGCGACATTATAACCGAACATGTCTTTTGTACGGTTCCTGTAAACGTCATAATCAACCATTAACCTGCCCTTAAACATTTCCAGAGTAAATCCCAGGTTGTTAGTAATAAATGCTTCCCATTTAAGGTTTTCGAGTTCCATATCAATAGGATAAACAGCAGTGTTACCCAGGTAGGTCCAGTTGAAGGTTCCATAATTATTGAAGAACATATAGGGAGACCTGGGGGGGTGTCCATTCTGACCGTAGCTGAACTTTAGACGCAAATCATCAATAAAAGTAAATTTACTCATAAAAGATTCGCCGGAAATCCTCCAGGCAGCAGAAACGCTTGGGAAATATCCATACCGGTATTTTTCATCGAATCTGGAATTACCCTCCCTGCGCACACCCAGAGATAAAATATAGCGATCCAGCAGAGTATAGTTGACCATTCCAAGGATTCCATTGTCTCTGTACTGCCAGCTGTCGGTATAAAGTTCAAGTCCGCTTTCCATAATCCTCGCAGGTACTGAAGGATCCTGTAATTCGGAAGAAGCTGAACTGGCGGTTGTTGCCCTGTATCGTATACCTTTATAATCGTTTGTTTGAAAATTAAATGTTGCGGCAAGATCATGTATCTCAGCGAACACATGATGATAATTAAGACGGTTATTGGTATATATAGAGTAACTGTCTTCATCACTGTCAGTTGCTCTGTTCACATACAGATCAGTCCAGTGTTTGCCGGTTGCAACCTGTGGGAGAAACCAGTTCCTTTTAGTATTGTTAATATCGAAGGCAACATCGAAAGTGTAGGTTAAATCTTTGATTATCTGGTAAGTGAGAGAAAATTTTGGATTTATACGGTCATTTAGTGTCTTGTACATTCCGGCTTCTGCCATTGCCACCGGGTTATAAGTGGTGGGATAGGTTCCCTGGATGTTTTGTTCAGGGGAGAAGTAATTCGGGGTCTGATTACCGTTTGCATCAAATTCATATACAGCCATGTTGGGCATTTTTTTGTAGGCAATAGAACGCAGATTTGAACTATAGTTAGTCCAATTTGAGCTATAGTTCAGATTTGATAATCCATGTGCATATGAAAGATCAGCTCTGAGTCTAAGTTTATCAGAAATTATATAGTCAAGATTTAATCGAGTAGTAAAGCGGTTCAGAGAAGTACCCAGGGTTACACCTAATTGATCCTGATAGTTTACAGAAAAACGATAAAATGCTTTTAAACCCCCTCCTGATAATGCAAAATCATGATTGTGTATGTAACCGTTACGTGATACTTCATCCAGCCAGTTTGTATTCTGGCTGTAATTGTAATACCAGTAAGGGTCGCTGGGGTCGTATAAAAATTCCTTATTCTCTATTGTATTGAGAGGGATACCGTATACATTCATAACACCTTCGGAAATCAGCGTTGAATACTGATCTCCGTTTAGCATTGGTACGGGTTCAGGTTCTAACGATAGTGTTCCCCTGTAGGTATAAGTGACCTGAGGTTTCATGCTTCTGCTTCCACGTTTGGTGGTAATACTGAGCACACCATTCGCTGCTTTAGTCCCCCATAAAGCTGTGGCAGCAGCGTCTTTCAGGACGGTAATTTCCTTAATATCGTCGATTGAAATATTAAGCATCTGTGCATAACCTTCTTCATTGGCAGCGGCGAAATTAAAATCAGATGTTATATTAGTTTCATAGGGTACATTATCAAGAAGGATTAATGGCCTGCTATTGGCACTCAATGTGCTTACACCACGAATGCGAATTGACATACCTCCACCGGGATCTCCTGAATTCGATACGATATCCACACCTGCAAGCCGACCCTGTAAAGCTTCATCAATGGTGGAAGCCTGCACTTCCTGGATTTCCGCTGCACTGATCTTCTGAACGGGTATAGCAAGGTTACGGTCACTTATTTCCATAAAACCTGTATTAGTGCGCTTTTCAGCAACAACCTGCACGCTTTCAATCATTTTGACATCTTCGACAAGCTGAACATTAAATGAATTCTGATCTCCAATTTTCATTATCTCAGATTTGAATCCGATAAAAGAAAACTGGATATTATTTTCTCTGGAGCTTATTGGCAGAACAAAATTCCCGTCAATGTCTGTTACAGAACCCTTTATTACACGGTTGTTTTTATCCAGTTCCACAACAGTGGCCCCGGGTAA
>CAZEKO010000161.1:0-4836 GCA_964512775.1 uncultured Bacteroides sp.
TCATAAACGAAGTCATCGAAATATGTCAGGCCAGCATGCGGCTCATCAAAATCCAGTTTATCCGGTGTAATCCAATCCGGTGTCGCTGTAGCTTCATTATCCAGTATAAGAGTCAATGTACCTCCGATATCAGTTGATGGATTTGTCCAGTTCAGCTTCCATTCTGTCCAGTCTGCTGCAGCAGGTAAAGTCCATTTTGCTGCAACCTGGGGAATGGTAATTTCCGTTGTGTCAATTACATAGGTATAGCTGGTATCCATATCAATTACCAGGTAATTGGTATCAATAACATCTGTTATTGCGTCGCTGGTCATTGCTACAAGGAAATCATCGACATACCCGTTTGCAGCCCAGTCATATGCTCCCACAAGCTCATAAGTTAGTGTAACAGTGTCATTGAGACTTGAATCCGCAAGCCAGGATCCCTGCGTGTACTCATAACGGAACGGAGTCCAGTATTTTGAGTCGAGATCCCACCAGATCCAGCCTTTATCAATAGTTACATCTTCCGGCACGATGTTATCCGGGTCAGCAACAAGGTCATATTTCGTATTCTTAAATTTAATACCGAACAGTATCTGTCCCTTGTACATAAATTCCCAGACATAATTAGTATCATCAATCACATCAACATATCCTTCTGCCCCGCCCCATCCGGGATCACCTGGAAGATTAAGCGAGCCAGGTGCCGACCAGGGTTTATAATCAGATACAGCTGCAGCCCAGTTGTTCCAGTTGTTTGTAGCATCTAACCATAGCCATGCACCATTTGGAAGTGCAAGATCCTGTGGGTCGTCAAAATTCTGAGAAGCCAGCACTTCTTCCGCGTGATATGTCACAGTATCAATCAGAAGTTTAATGGGAGTCCCCCAATCGCCCAGTTCATCGACAGCAATGGTATCAGGATAGATATTCTCTATAATATCAGTGGTATCGATTGTATATATAGGATTCGCTGAATCCGCAACAAGAGTGGCACCTGCAGGCAGTGGAAATTCATCAGTTCTAACACCGTAATCATCATAAAATTCAACTGTAGCAGTTGCATCATTACCTTTATACCAGAAACTCAACTCCATATCATCACCTTCTGCATTTAACGCCGGCAGGTAATAAGTCACATTCCGGTCCTGAAAGGAGGTGTCAATCGTAATCGAATCATAAGGGGCAACCACATCAGCTGTATCAGGAGGAAAGACTTCCCAATAATCCAAAAGCCTCAGGCTCTGAGAGCCGGCTTCGGTTTTGTTTTCTGCCGAAGACAGGAAATCCATGGCTTCAACCTGACCACCCGGGAAAACATTGACCATCCATGAAGCGCCAAGATCTGTCAACTCAAAATCTCCATTGACAAATCCAAATGGTTCCTCGCCGCTATACTGGCCATCAAACCATTCTCCATAGTACAGGTCATCAACATATGCAGAATCCCTGTAGGCATACCACATTGCTGTGTTGCCCCAGCCGGGAAGTGTGCCCGGGAAATCCCAGACAAATTCAAAATAGGTCCAGTCTTCAGTGAACTCATCATCTCCTCCAAAGTGGAACTGGATGGCATCCTGGCCTGCTCCACCCCAGTATGATGAATCTGCTCCTACATATTCCGCCAGTTTGGGATGAAGATCGTCAAAAGTCATCCCTGCATCCCTGTAAATGAAATTCCAATATGATACAAAATAACCTTTGTACCAGAAACTTGCTTTCATCTTTTTTTGTTCATGGCCACGGATAGGATATGACACCCATACCCATGTACCATAGGGACCACCTGGCTGAACCCATATTTTTAGGCTATAATTACCCGAATGGGCAAATTGATCTGATTTATAGTCCCATGGGTGAGTATAAATACCATAATAGGTATCATCCCAGCCGTCCCAGAATAAGGTACTGAATTCATGCTCTATGTTCGGGTTCTGATGATAATTTATAGGTAAATCCTGAGCCCAAACAGGAGCGCGCCATCCCCAAATAAGGAGGATGAACACACTTAATAATAGTACTTGTTTTCTTTTCATAAGCTTTTGATTAAGGGTTTAAAAACTAATTAACGTAAAATTAACATTATTACTTTATTTTTAAAGGAAGATACCAGTTATTAACATCCATAAGTCGGTTTTTGACCTCCTCCCTTTTTTGTTCGTCACTGAATTTTGCCGCTACCTTTTCAGCAAGATATGCAGGATCCGCCCGGTGCTTTGCAATCCTCATAAGATCAAACCAGCGTTGACCCTCAAAAGCAAGCTCCATAGCCCTTTCCTCCATTATAAGATCCTCAACCGACTCCACTACCCGTGGATCTTCTACACTGAGTCCTTTAAGATTTGCCCTTACCCTGGTACCTGTACCCCAGGCGGATGCGTAAAGAATCCCTTCATTCATATGTGCTATAGCATCTGATCCTTTCCTTGACCGTGCATAGACTTCACAGGTTTTTAAGTGAAAATCAGCTGTTCTGTATGCAAAGATACCTGCATCATTGTCAAATGGCTCACGGAATAATGAATATTTGGTTACAACAGGATGTCCGCCAATGCTGTCATAAGAAACACCCTTGCCTCTGTTCAGGTCGCCAGGGTATCCTCTTGGATGATCGGGCTGGACCTCATACCGCATAACCCATTGGGCCTGGAATAAATTCTGAATATAATCAGTCGGTTTAATTAACCAGTCCCCACCCTCCCCATAATTAAACATATGCTGAAGGCTGTGCTGCTGGTTGTATAGCTTCGAGAAAGGAATAACCATAATTGCTTCAGTTTCAAATGCATCCGAACTGAAGTTATACTGAAATATGGTTTTCCAGTTGACATCCTGAAAATTCCATGTTACAATATATGGAAGTCGGTTTGTTCCCTCCCATCCTTCTTCAGACATTGTTTTGATAACTTTATCGTACACTTTTTTAGCATAAGCGTAATTATTTCTCCACAGGTAAATATCGCCCTGCAATGCCCAGTTTGTGAATTTTTTTGCACGGATGGCATAAAAAGGACTTTCCTCCAGCAGATTCATATCAAAAGTATCTATAGCGATCAACTGAGATAAAAGTGTGTCAAGGATATAATCTTCTGTCTGAATGGAATCCAGCTTTGCCTGGAGTGCCCGACTCTCATTATAATTACTTAGCGGTTCCTCAAAATAAGGTGCTTTGCCATAAATCTGGACCATTTTAAAGTATACCCATGCTCTTACGGTCATCAATTCTGCAATATAATTGGCATATTCAAGATCAGAGATATTCTCATCATTTTCCTTTGCCCTGTGTATTTTATGAATGACTTCGTTACAGTTAATAATTACCCTGAAAAAACCTGATGGATCTGCATAAACGTTGTCCGCTCCGCCGGTATGTTCATTAATCTGCCTGAGATCATTATCAGCGTTTTCTGTGACAGTTAAAAGATCTCCTTGCAATTCACCAAGGATGACCAGCTGCTGTGCAACATCCTGCAAAGAAGAATATACTCCCATTACAGCGGAACGTGCAGAAAATTCGTCAACATATGCTTTTTCCTCCGGCAGTAGACTGTTGCTGGACAAATCAAGCATTTTTTCGCATGATAACATTATAAATGCAAAGATGAATAATCCTGTAACCCTCAATATTTTATCTGTTATCTTCATTGTTCAGTTTTGATCTCCTCTTTATAAGCCAATTTTTAGACCTATCATCATGGACCGGGGCTGAGGTATTTTTCCGTAATCAATACCCTGTCCCAGTGCACCATCAGCATAGCTGAACTCCGGATCATACCCCAGGTAACTGGTACCTGTGAGAAGATTGGTACCTGTGATATATATGTTAAGTTCATTTATGAATGCCAGTTTTTTCGGATAAGTGTATGAAAAAGTAACACTCCTGAGCCGCAGATATGATCCATCCTCTATCCACCTGTTCGAGAACCGGCTGTTGCCCATTGGATCTCCCCAGCTGTTCATTGGTATCTCAGTTATCTGACCATCAGTAGTCCATCTCCGGTAAACAGCGGTGGATTGATTTTCAATTCCGCTCATAGATTCAAATTGTGATCTCAGATAATTAAAAACATCACCGCCCCTGACATAATTAAGAAAGAAACTCAAGGAGAAACCTTTATAGGAGATCTGGTTATTGAGACCAATAATATAATCGGGGTGAGGATTTCCAATTATGGTTTTATCCTGTTCATCAATTATCCCATTATCGTCCAGGTCATCAAAGTGAATATCTCCCGCATTGAATCTTCTGCCTGATTTATCAGCCAGGTTAGCTTCATCGGCTTCCTCCTTTGTACTGAAAACTCCCAGCATGCGGTATCCCCAGAATTGCCCCATAGGTTGTCCTACCATAGTAATCTTTTCTCCACCGGTGAAAGCAGTTATCAACTGGTCACTTTCAAGTTTTAACACCTCATTTTCGTACTTCGAAATAGTTGCATCAATCTCCCAGCGGAATGTGCCTTCAACAGGCCTGCCGAATACAGAAAATTCAAAACCTTTATTCTGGCATGAACCACTGTTATTCATAAAAGTTTCAAATCCATAGTATGCCGGAACCAATACAGCAGTTATCATATCCTCTGTTACAGAATTGTACCAGTCAGCATTTATTATTAGCCTTTCCCTGAACATTGCCAGGTCGAGTCCGATATTTGACTGCTTTACTGTCTCCCACTTTAATTCGGGATTGTATAATCCATTCAGGGTAAACCCCGTAATAGAATAGTAAGGTATAGACCGGTAATACAAACGTGTATAATAGTTCATAAAATCATCACTGCCGGTCAGGCCATATGAGAACCTCACTTTAAGTTCATCCAGGAATTTTATTGAAGGGATAAAAGGTTCTGATGA
>CAZEKO010000162.1:0-2289 GCA_964512775.1 uncultured Bacteroides sp.
CCTTCTTTTCCTTTCCGGTAAATATTTGCCAGGCTTTCGCGATACAGTCCGTGTTCTTCATAAATATCCATCAACAACTCGTATAATGATTTGCCCCTCTCTTTTGCCCATGCAGCAGTTTCAGCAATAAGGGCACAAGACATCACTGCATCTTTATCCCTCACAAAATCACCTGCCAGATATCCATAACTCTCCTCTGCCCCCGCGATAAAGCTTTTCTTTCCCTCATTTATTCTCATAATATCTGCAATAAATTTGAAACCGGTCAATACATCAGAAGTTTCAACATTATATTTTGCCGCGATATCGGCCATAAGTTCAGTAGTAACAATCGTTTTTACTATATATTCCTGGCCTTTAAGTTTTCCTGTTTCTGACCATTTTCTGATCAGGTAGTAAATAAGCACAGAACCTGTTTGATTTCCGTTCAGCAAGACGAGTTTGCCTTTTAAATCTCTGACAGCGATACCAACCCGGTCGGCATCCGGATCAGTCGCCATTACTAAATCTGCACCAATTTCATCAGCTTTTTTGATAGCCATGGATAGTGCTGCTGATTCTTCCGGATTTGGAGAATGTACAGTTGGGAAATTTCCATCTGTGATATTCTGTTCAGGGACAGTAAAAATCGTGGTGAATCCGAATTTCTTCAAAGCCATTGGAACCAGCTTAACTCCTGTGCCATGGATTGGAGTATAGACGATTTTCAGGTCGTGGTATTTCCTGATAATATCCTTCGAAAGAGATAAAGAAGCCACTTTATTTATATAAATATCGTCAAATTTGGGATCTATTATTTCAATTTTACTTTGATCGGCATTTAAGTTTATACTATCAATTGAAGTTATTTTCTGGACTTCATCTATTATGTTTTTGTCATGCGGATTAATAATCTGTCCTCCATCTTCCCAATAAACTTTATATCCGTTATATTCTTTGGGATTATGAGATGCAGTCACGACAATCCCGGCCTGGCATTTGAAATATCTGATTGCAAATGAAAGTTCCGGGGTAGGTTTGAGTTCATTGAACAGTAAGGCCTTAATGCCATTTGCAGAAAAAACTTTAGCTGAGGTTTCTGCATACAACCTGCTGTTATTCCGGCAATCATGAGCAATCGCAACACTGATCAATTCGCGCGAAGAAAAACATTTTTTAAGGTAGTTGCTGAGACCTTGTGTGGCCATACCAACCGTATAAATATTCATCCTGTTTGTTCCTGCACCCATGATTCCACGTAAACCGCCTGTACCAAATTCGAGGCTTCTGTAAAAAGATTCGATAAGCTCATTCTCATCATTTTTAATCATATATTGAATTTGTTTACGGGTATCATCGTCGATGTTCCCGTCCAGCCAGATCTGGGCTTTGGATTTAACTTCTTGCAATAAACTATTTCTTTCCATAATTTATTTATTTACTGCTTGTTTGTAATTTCCAGGATACATTTTGCAAGACTTTCCTTCCATTCAGGAATATCTTTCCCGAGCCAGCTCTTTATTAACGATTTATTCAGGACACTGTATGGGGGACGGAGTGCTTTTGCCGGATACTCAGATGTGCCAATAGGATTAATCCTGGTTTTTAAACCGGCCAGTCTGACTATTTCTTTAGCAAAATCATACCACGAGCATTCGCCTTCATTTGAGTAATGACATAATCCCCAATTCAGCTGATTCGATGAGTCCATGTGTTGCCCGAGAATTTTAATAGTTACTGCGGCCAGATCAGCCGCCCAGGTCGGAGATCCAACCTGGTCGTTTACAACCCTGATTTCTTCCTTTTCCCGAGCAAGACGAAGTATCGTCTTTACGAAATTATTCCCAAAAGATGAATACAACCATGATGTTCGGATAATAATTCCAGTCTTTAATTTCTTTAAATATATTTCTCCCGCATGCTTGCTTTTTCCATAAACAGAAAGAGGTTTCGGAATATCAGTTTCAGTATAAGGTTTCCTTAAAGTTCCGTCAAAAACAAAATCTGTTGAATAATGGATTAGCTGAATATTGTTTTTAATACAGATCCTGCCGAGTATATAAACAGCATCGGCATTCAGTAAATATGCTATCGCCGGCTCATCTTCAGCTCTGTCAACTGCAGTGTATGCTGCACAGTTTATCAGGAACCTTACAGGATGCTTTTCTATGAATTTATTTACCTCATCTTCATTAGTGATATTCAACTCATCCACATCCGTAAAAATGAACTCAGGATCCTGACTTACCCCTGCCAGTTTCCTTAATTCATTTCCCAATTGTCCGTTAGCTCCGGTGACAAGTACCTTAA
>CAZEKO010000162.1:2389-4820 GCA_964512775.1 uncultured Bacteroides sp.
GTTCACTCTTCACTCTTCACGTCCCATGCTTTCCCTGAAGAATGGCAGAGCAGCATCCTTAGGTGATACGATTATCTCATCTGGTTTTAAATGCCAGTCAATACAGAGATCAGGATCGTCATATCTGATACCGCGCTCTGCTGCCGGATTATAGAAGACATCACATTTATAGAACACGATAGCATATTTACTCAATACTGAAAATCCGTGTGCACATCCTTTCGGGATTAACAGTTGTATGTTGTTTTCATGATTGAGTTCAATCCCAAATGACTTACCAAAAGTTGAAGAACCTTTCCTGATATCCACCGCTACATCGAAAATTCTTCCTTCAATGACCCTTACCAGTTTTGCCTGTGAAAATGGATTAATCTGATAATGAAGTCCCCTTACAACACCATATTCCGATTTTGATTGGTTGTCCTGGACGAATTGTGTCAGGATACCGTATTCTTTCATTTTACTATAGTTATAACTTTCAAAAAAATAACCCCTGCTATCGGCGTACACATCTGGTTCAATGATTAATAATCCCGGGACCTCTGTTTCAGTGATTTTCATAGTGAGATTTTATATATTTTCGAATGTAAAAAACTTATCCTCAGCAATTTTCATCAGGTACTGACCGTATTGATTCTTACTGAGCGGCCTGGCCAGTTCAAGCAACTGATCCCTGGTAATATAACCACGATTAAAGGCTATTTCCTCTATGCAGGAAACTTTTAAACCCTGCCTGTCTTCAATTGTCTGAATAAAGTTTGAAGCTTGCAGAAGACTCTCGTGTGTACCTGTATCCAGCCATGCCATACCTCTGCCCATTATTCGTACCTTCAATCTGTTTTCCTCCAGATAGATACGGTTAAGATCGGTGATCTCTAGCTCACCTCTGGCTGAAGGCTTGAGATTCTTTGCTTTGGCGACAACATCATTGCTGTAAAAATACAATCCTGTGACAGCATAATTGCTTCTGGGATGTTTTGGCTTTTCTTCAATACTTAATGCTTTTCCATTACTGTCAAACTCAACCACGCCATAACGTTCAGGATCATTAACGAAATAACCAAAAATGACTGCTCCATCATCCAGCCTGGCTGTTTCGAGCAGGACCTGTCCGAATCCATGTCCGTAAAAAATATTATCCCCAAGTATAAGGCTGGCATTATCACCATTAAGAAATTTTTCACCTATAATGAAAGCCTGGGCAAGCCCATCGGGAGAAGGCTGGATCTCATACGACAATTTTAGTCCAAGATGAGAACCGTCTCCTAAAAGGTCTTTATAGAGATGAATATCTTTTGGAGTTGAGATAATAAGAATTTCACGCATCCCGGCTAGCATTAATACCCCAAGTGGATAATAAATCATGGGTTTATCGTACACCGGGATGATCTGTTTTGATATGCTTTTAGTGAGGGGGTATAATCTGGTACCAGCACCTCCTGCAAGGATAATACCTTTCATTATTTAAGTGTGTTTTTAAAATAGTCAATTGTTTTAATCAGGCCCTCCCTGAGGGATAATTCAGGTTCCCATCCGTTCAGGATATTTTTGGCAATAGTTATGTCCGGTTTCCTTTGACATGGATCATCCTGAGGCAGGGGATTAAATACGATTTTTGATTTGCTTTTGGTTAATTCAATTATCATATTAGCCATTTCCAATATTGTATATTCAGATGGATTGCCCAGATTGACCGGTCCGGTTATTTCATCAGGAGTATTCATCATCCGGATCATCCCTTCAATAAGGTCATCAATATACTGGAAACTTCTTGTCTGCGTACCATCCCCGTATACTGTTATCGGTTTATTTTGAAGTGCCTGAACTATAAAATTTGAGACTACACGTCCGTCATTTGGATGCATTCTGGGGCCGTATGTATTAAAGATCCTTACAATTTTGACTCTTACTTTATTTTGTCTGTTATAATCCATACATAGTGTTTCCGCGCATCTTTTGCCTTCATCATAACAGGATCTGATACCGATTGGATTTACATTTCCCCAGTAATGTTCAGGTTGCGGATGAAGCTTTGGATCACCATATACCTCACTGGTTGAAGCCTGTAATATTTTAGCTTTGATTCTTTTTGCCAGTCCCAGCATGTTGATCGTCCCCATTACGGAGGTTTTTACGGTTTTTATTGGATTATACTGATAATGAATTGGTGACGCCGGGCATGCAAGGTTATAGATTTCGTTTACTTCTATATAGAATGGCATGATAATATCGTGCCGTATGATCTCAAAATAAGGTTCTTTAATCAGATGTACGATATTACGCTTTGAACCTGTGAAATAATTATCCAGACATATTACTTCATTTCCTTCAGAAAGAAGTCTTTCACACAAATGGGAACCAATGAAACCGGCTCCTCCTGTAATAAGTATTCTTTTCATAATTGATCAAATAAATATTTTCGCTGGAATCC
>CAZEKO010000163.1:0-1434 GCA_964512775.1 uncultured Bacteroides sp.
GTTCCTGGATCAGGAAAATTTTCTCCTCCCGGATCATAAAAAAGATTTCCGGAACAAAAATTCCAGTAATAAGTGGTTGCTTCCCGGGATGTATTGGTGATGATAACAGAATCATTTATACATACAGTATCTGGCACTTCGAAAGAAATCTGCGAGGTAACTATACCGGGTATTATCGATAAGAATAACAGGCACCACTTAAAATATGAATTTTCCGGATTCAAGTTTTTACAAAGTGATTAATTAGAGGGTGTAAATATCCTGAAATTATTGCAAATCCATAGCTGTTTTAATAAATTATTTCTTAGGAATACTTATCAATGCTGAGCAATATTTCCCTGAACTATTGGTGAAATGAGAGATAGGTTAAAAGATTGCCTATTTCTTTAATAGTTTGTTGGTTTTAACAATCGTTTCATTGTCAGAACCAACCGCTATAATCCTGTATAAGTATATTCCCTGACTCAATTCACTGAGCCTCCTGGCGACAAAATGTCTTCCTGAATAAGCTGGGAGATCAGTTATATTGACGCACACTTTTCCACTGATATCATAGATAATGAGCTGAACCTGTTTAAAATCTGACGCCAGCTTATACTCCATGCATACCTCATCAATAACAGGGTTTGGATAAAGATCAAAAAATACAGTTTCATCTGATATGTCGTCAATGGAAACAGATATATCAAACAAAGTCTTCAATGTATTGTTAACTTCAATGACTTCATGGAAAGATTTATGATCGTCAACTATTGCAATGAACTCAATAGACTTATCTATATTGGGAATGATAAAATTGCCACTGAGAGTTATAGTCTCACCTGTCATGAAAGTGTCAATCAGAATTTCTGATATAGGGAATTCATAAGTGCCACCACCGAAAATGGGATAGATCCTGAACCAGATATCTGAAGCTGCTTTCCCCCGGTTTCCTGCCTTGGCAGTTACCCGGACTTCCTTGTCAGAAATGAAAGAATAAGTCAATTCTTTGATCTCGAAATCATATACATCAAGCAGGATCGTATCCGGTTTTGTAAAACTGAACTCTGCCTCTATAGCAGTCCCTTCATAATCGATTTCAGATAATTCGATGACTGGCCTTAGATCTACACCTTTCGGTATATTTTCGCTGAGTTTGAATGGAAGTAATTGTTCATATTTATCACCGGGAATAAGAAGTCCGGCTGAAACTATAAGCAGGCCATCCTGGTATGTACACCCGGCAGGAAGATTGTCTGTTATTACGTTAAAATAATCTCCCGGGTAGATTGTTACGGTGGTATTGGATGAGACATCAGTGCCATTGTTTCTTATAGTCAGAAGAGTTGTGACAAAAATATCCTCATCTGATACAAACTGCAATGTATCATCAACTAATACCCCGTTTACCATATAGACTCTGTTAGTTATTTTAATCTTCGGGCCGACTGGTGT
>CAZEKO010000163.1:1534-4800 GCA_964512775.1 uncultured Bacteroides sp.
AGGTTAAGTGTATTTCCCATTTTAACAAGCACTTCACCTTCAGGCTGGTTAAAGCGCCATCCTGTTGTGAATGTACCGGGCTGATCACCAGGTATGACATTGCCTGATCCGTCAATATGTGATGGAACCAGGGGTCTTGGATAGGCAACATAGCTCATCTCTAAATGAGTCGATCCAAGTGTGGCCGGTATTAAAGGAGTAACTGTTGTGTTGGACCAGTTATCATCAGTACCATTCATAACTTCAATTCTTACTTCCAGAAAAGTTCCCTGTAACTGTTTCGGGTAACCGGTAAGATCAGGATTTTCAGGATCAGCAAGAGGGATAAGTGTTACTTCGTGGTAGTCATAATCGGGGTCCAGAATAGCAGGCATTGCTATAACTGGTTCAATCAGACTACATGGATCTTTTGCTCCCACAAAAGTAGTAATGGTCGATTCTTCATATCCAAATGATAAATGATAAGGATCAAAATTAGCATCAAAATAGTGGGATTCATTTTCATCCTCAAAGACATGTTTTATACATACTGTATCAATTCCAAATTTAACAATGGAGGGACTTACAGAGGAAGTAAGTTTATAATCCAGTCCCTGTGCAAAACCCGACAAAACATGTGAAAAAATAACCCAGGGTGATCCGCCGAAAATTTCTTCCACAACGAGGGTTCCTCCTTTGCTAACCTCAATGGGACCTTCACGGCCATTCCCCGAATAATCAGCATGAATACGGATATGTGTCTTACCAAGGGTTTCAAAATAATCATCTCCGTAAGTTCCGTCGGCACCATGATACCAGCCGGAATCAACCTTGCCGTATATGTCATCGGTAAAGGGGACAGTGGGATAATCTGGCCAGTCTTCCCCGTCATCAAGCATGAAAGCGTCATGCAGGAATCCGGTTTTTGAGCAAAAACGATCACCCCGGTCGTCAATCCAGTCATCTATACCATCCCAATTATTATCATCGAGGGCAGGAGGTATCAGGAGCTGGGGAATATAGACATGGTACTGGAAAGGGTCTTCCCATATCTCCACTTCATTCCAGGTATTAGGATTATCGATCCATTTGCTGAATTGCGCGCCATCTATTTCGACAATAGAATCTGTATTGTACGAGCCGTCTTCCTTTTTAGGGAGTGTTATCTTATAACCTCCCAGGCCTTTTGGTATATCGTAAATAAAATATCCGAAAACACCGTCACCAAGTGATTCAATTCCTTCTGTTGCCAGGGAAGGATCATTATAATCCACATCATGCCCAACATTTCTGATCCAGTAATAGGTATATTCTGTTGAAGCATCCATATCGAACACAAGATGTGCCTTGCCCCATTCAGGGAGATATTTGATAGAATTTCCTGTTGAATCAAAAATCGAATAATTATTTGAAAGATATTCAAACTGAAGTGGATTAGGCAGGGGTGCATAATAAGTATAGGTAGTGCGGATTGGCGTCACACGATCTTCATCAAAAATGGTCTTATAATTGATTTTTGAGTATAATGACTGAGTTGGGGTCGGATTACGCATGTCAATTTCCTCTCCTCCCAATGACAGAACAGCTATAAATTCCATGCAAGGCTGAGGTACAGTTCCAAGTATCGAATCTGTAGGAAGCGGGGAGTAACTTGAGTTTGATGTATCAATAAATGCATATCCCTCATAGTTGTTTATCTTTTGCTGAATTAACTGCTTCCAGATAATATTCCCACTTTCATCGCGCATCATCCAATGGGTCCATGAAGTATCGCTGAGATTGGCGGAATTTATATCAGGTGTGTAGGGATAAAACATTCCAGGATATTCAACTTCCATTGAGCCGGAGACATGACCTACACCTGCTGATAAAGGAACCAGATCCGGTGGATCAACCCATATTTCGTAACTGCAATATGGATCATAATACTGATACCCGTTCATGGTTCCGACTTCCCAGATTACTTTCCAGACCCGGATTTTATCACCTGGTTCTTCAATGTCAATAATCCCATCACCATCTAAATCCTCCGCGACAGAACCATCATGATCGATGTCCTCAAAAACAAAACTATCATCTCCTGTCCTCAGATGATTCCACGGATTAGCCCAGTAAATCTCTTCTTCGGTTATTGAATATCCTTTTGGAAAGATAGATGTTGTGTCAAGCCAAACATCCGGATGACCATCACTGTCCATATCATAAACCGGGCTATTTTGATCATTACTACCCTTGAGGACATCCACAAATTTACCACCTGGAGTTTTCAGAATAGGTATGTTGATTGAATTGTCGACCCAGTAAAAAGGAACGTCTTTTGGGATATATTGGGTATAGACCACCTGTTCAGCAGAAGTTCTGGATTTGTTTTCCATTATCATAAAAACCTTGAATGGCTGGTATTCAAGCCCAAGAAAATTTTTCCAGTTCACATCAGTATCGGCAAATATCCTTGCTGAAAAAAGAAGGTCTGCATAATTCCTGTTTTTCCGGAAGGTGTAATTTTCTCCCGATATTGCGTAAGTAGTTGTATTATATGATGCAATTATATATGTACCTGTATCAATGTACATTTCTACATCTTCATGGATTTTATTATCAGGTTCGGGAGTTATCAGCTGGTAAATAATCAGATGTTCACTATGAGGTGAAAGATTTATACCACTGATAGTTAAGATATTACCATTAATATCAGCAGATTCGCCAGTCAGGATTCCTTTGAATTGAAAATAAGGCTGGATCTTTTCAGTAATAATTATGTCCTGAATAGTCTGGGATGACAGGTTACGTACCCGTACTTCGACATCAAAAGTATCAATCCTGTCATAAGAGATGGCGTTCTTGCCGGCTGTGACAGGGAAGGATAATTCATTCCTTACAGAACGGGTGACATCAACAGGTCCTGAAAAAGCGCTCAGGATTGCATTTAAAGTCCATTGCAATTGCCGGCCACCATATTCCAGGTCGGAAAGGCCTTTAACAAGTGGCAATCCCAGATTACATAATATTTTCCCTCCTCCGGCATCCTCTTTTTTCACAGTAAAAATAACGGGACGGTTATCATCAACAAGAGATACTACTGGATTAACATTTCCCGTATTAACCTGCGGTATCCGATTTCCGAATAATTTACCGGCAGCAGGTTCAAGGCTGAAAGTAACGGGATGAGTGTTATCAGTAACCTTAACATTGAAAAAATCATTCTGAGAGCCGATATTATTTGAATAATCTATTGATCCGGGATCAAGATATCCCAGTTTTTCAATCATGCAGGCAGCATTCCCCTC